>DVNU01000001.1 GCA_018714165.1 Candidatus Coproplasma excrementipullorum
CGCCGAAGGTTACGAGATCGTGGCTATCAACGACCTCACCAGCCCCAAGATGCTGGCTCACCTTCTCAAGTACGATTCCGCTCAGGGCAGATATAAGTATGCCGACAGCGTTACCGCAGGCGAGGATTCCATAACCGTAAACGGCAAGACCATCAGGATCTATGCGGAAAAGGACGCCGCCAACCTTCCCTGGAAGGAGCTCGACGTAGACGTGGTTCTCGAGTGCACCGGCTTCTACACCTCTAAGGAAAAGGCTTCCGCTCACATCAAGGCGGGCGCAAAGAAGTGCGTTATCTCCGCTCCCGCGGGCAACGACCTTCCCACCGTTGTATTCAGCGTAAACGAAAAGACCTTAAAGGCCGCCGATACCGTTATCTCGGCTGCAAGCTGCACCACCAACTGCCTTGCGCCCATGGCAGACACCCTCAACAAGTTCTGCAAGATAAAGAAGGGCTACATGACCACCATCCACGCTTACACCGGCGACCAGATGGTTCTCGACGGCCCTCACCGCAAGGGCGATCTGAGGCGCGCAAGGGCTGCTGCAGTGAACATCGTTCCCAACAGCACGGGCGCGGCTAAGGCTATCGGCCTCGTTATTCCCGAGCTCAACGGCGTGCTCGACGGCTGCGCACAGCGTGTGCCCGTTCCCACCGGTTCGCTCACTCAGCTCATCGCGATCTGCGAAGGCGAAGTTGACGCGAAGAGCGTTAACGCGGCAATGAAGGCCGCTTCCAGCGCTTCCTTCGGATACACCGAAGAGGAGATCGTTTCCTCCGATATCGTAGGCATGACCTACGGTTCGCTGTTCGACGCTACCCAGACCAAGTGCATGCCCATGGGCGACGGCACGACCCTCGTAAAGGTCGTTGCATGGTACGACAACGAAAATTCGTACACTTCCCAGATGGTTCGCACCATCAAGTATTTCGCCGAACTCAAGTAATTTATTGATTGCTTAAAGCAGGGGCGTCCGTTTTTCGGGCGCCCCTTAATTTAAATTTTGCGCCGCGTGCGCTGAATGGGGGGGGGAGAATATGAAAAGAAAGGCGCTCATGTGGATATTCTGCGTGCTTCTTTACGCAATGCAGATACCTTTTATCGGCATAGTTATCGGCATTGCGGCAGATCCTGATTTTTCCGATTCCGTCATACGGGCGGTGGAAATCTACTGCGTCGCGATGTGCGCGGTCGTTGTAATGTTGTGTGTGGCTCAACTGATTGCCGCAGTAAAGGGTGACGCGGCTTGTTGTCCGTTTGCCGTTACAATGGCGGTAAAGTTGGCGCTCATACCGTTTTTTATAATAAATTTTGTCATATGGCTCATATTGTGGCTGGGCACGTTCAATTTGTTCCTTATATGGTTTGCGCCGGCCGTGTGGCTGATATCTCTCTCATCCACATACATATTCATGCTTGGCGGTGGTGCCTGGAACATAGTTTATCTGATACGCCTCTTCATGCGCGAAAAGAAGTGTAGGTATCTGTTGTATGCAGTTATGCATTTTATATATGTTGCAGACGTCGTTGCTGCAGTGCTTGCGTATTCAGACGGTAAACATGAACGTGTAGAGATGTCCGCCGGAGAGGTCTGAAGGTTTTGTTTTACGTATGGCTCCGGTCATGTTTCATATAATAAAGATCTGCCGCCCGCGCAAAATTGCGCGGGCGGCTTAACTTATTGTAATTGTCATTTTGAGCGGAGGCGGCAGCCGCAGCCGAAAAATCTCTGCCGTAAGAACGCCTGCCGCGGGTTTGTTGCCCTAAAAATCATTTTACACGTTGAAGCGGAAGAGCACCACGTCGCCGTCCTTTATCACGTAGTCCTTGCCCTCGCTGCGCACCTTGCCCTTTTCGCGCGCTCCGTTGTAGCCTCCGCACTCCAGAAGGGTCTCCCAGTCCACAACCTCTGCGCGTATGAAGCCGCGCTCGAAATCGCTGTGTATCTTACCCGCCGCCTGCGGCGCCTTGGTGCCCTTGACTATCGTCCATGCGCGCGTCTCCTTTTCGCCCGCGGTCAGGTATGAGATGAGGCCTAAAAGCTCGTAGCTCTTTTTGATGAGCCTGTTCAGTCCGCTCTCCTTCAGTCCGAGCTCCTCCAGAAACATGGCGCTGTCCGCAGGATCCATCTGCGAAAGTTCCTCTTCGGTCTTTGCACAGATGACCAGCACCTCGCTGCCTTCGGCCTTTGCATACTCCTTTACTTTGACTACGTTTGGTATCTCGTCCTCGGGCCTGCCCATGTCCATCTCGGAGATGTTCGCGGCGTAGATGACGGGCTTTGCGGTGAGCAGGAACAGGTTGTCCATGAACGGCTGTTCCTCTTCCGTACATTCGAACAGCCTTGCGGGCTTCTCTTCGCCGAGGAACTTGTTCAGCCGTTCAAGGAAGGCGTATTCCGCCGCGGCCTCCTTGTTGCCGCCCCTGGCGGTGTTGCGTATCCTGTCTTCGCGCTTGCTCACTGCCTCTATGTCGGCGAGAATGAGCTCGAGAGTTATCGTCTGAATGTCGGATATGGGGTCGATTTTGTTTGAAACGTGCGTTACGTTGGGGTCTTCGAAGCAGCGCACCACGTGTACTATCGCGTCGCATTCGCGTATGTGCGAAAGGAACTTGTTGCCCAGTCCCTCGCCCTGCGAAGCGCCCTTCACAAGCCCCGCTATGTCCACGAATTCCACCACGGCGGGCGTAACTTTTTTGCTGTTGTATAGCGCGGCGAGCTTGTCCAGCCGCTCGTCGGGAACGGCTACAACGCCCACGTTGGGCTCTATGGTGCAGAAGGGGTAATTGGCGGCCTCGGCGCCGGCATGGGTTATTGCATTGAATAGTGTGGACTTGCCCACGTTGGGCAATCCTACAACGCCTAATTTCATGTCGTTTTCCTTTTGCGCGGCGGTGCTGAAAATTTCTGCGCTCCGCGGCGATTTTCTTGATAAAATCATAGCTATTATACTCTATTTTCAAAAATAGTCAAAACGCTTTGCGGCTTAACTTGCTAAATTTTGCCGCTTATGTTAAAATTATGCCAGACTATAAAAGCGAGAAAGTTATGGATTACAAAAAGTATATTTCGGAAAGACTCGCGGCGGAGGGCATATCTGCCGAAGAGATATATTCCTCG
>DVNU01000009.1 GCA_018714165.1 Candidatus Coproplasma excrementipullorum
ACAGCGCGCCGTCGTCCTCGGCAATAAGTATGGTTGTCATATTTTCTCCTTTTTATAATATTCTATCTCTGCTTGGTAAAACAGTTATTTTCAAATTGTTAAAGTTTTGTAAATGTGTAGGTTTTTTGCGGGCGCGGCCGCCTTAAAACAAGGCGGCCGCGCCCGCGTTTATTTAAAAAATGTGCCCCGTTCGCTTGTCTTTTGTAAAGCTTTATGCTATAATCTTAAATTAATAAACACAGAAGTCATCAAACCAAGGCAAAAACATTATAACATCCCAATGAACGGAGGTCAAGGAGAGAACTACATGGCAACTTATATCAACGAACCTTCACACACCTTCAACGAATACCTTCTCATCCCCGGTTATTCGTCCAGCGAGCACATCCCTGCAAACGTCTCGCTCAAAACGCCCCTCGTAAAATTTAAAAAGGGCGAAAAATCCGCAATCGAAATGAACATCCCCATGGTATCGGCCATAATGCAGTCGGTATCCGGCTCCAATCTCGCACTGGCCCTCGCCCGCTGCGGCGGCGTCTCCTTCATCTACGGCTCGCAGTCGGTAGAGGACGAAGCCGCCATGGTCGCCAAGGTCAAGGCCTATAAGGCAGGTTTTGTCGTCAGCGATTCCAACATCGATCCCTCGGCAACCCTCGCCGATATCCTGGCTTTAAAGGAAAAGACGGGGCACTCCACAGTAGCCGTAACCGAGGACGGCAAGGCCAACGGCAAACTCGTAGGCATTGTCACCAGCCGCGACTACCGCGTCAGCCGCATGGCTAAGGATACCAAGGTCAAAGATTTTATGACCCCGCTGTCCGAGCTCATCACCGCTCCCGCAACCACAACTCTATCCGAAGCAAACGACATCATCTGGGACAACAAATTGAACGCCCTGCCCCTCGTAGATGAAAAGGGCAATATGCAGTATTTCGTGTTCCGCAAGGACTACGACGACCACAAGGGCAACCCGGACGAACTGCTCGATTCAAAAAAGAGATATGTCGTAGGCGCAGGCATCAACACGCGCGACTATGAACAGCGTGTTCCCGCCCTCGTCGAGGCCGGTGCAGACGTTCTGTGCATCGACTCGTCCGAAGGCTTCTCCGAATGGCAGAAGAGGACTTTGGACTGGATACGCTCAAAGTACGGCGATAAGGTAAAGGTCGGCGCGGGCAACGTCGTTGACAGGGACGGATTTTTGTTCCTCGCGGAAAACGGAGCCGACTTCGTAAAGGTAGGCATCGGCGGCGGTTCTATATGCATCACCCGCGAAACCAAGGGCATTGGCCGCGGCCAGGCCACGGCGCTCATCGAGGTGTGTGCCGCCCGCGACGAATATTATAAAAAGACGGGCGTCTACATTCCCGTCTGTTCGGACGGCGGTATTGTATTCGACCACCATATAACGCTTGCTTTGGCCATGGGCGCGGACTTTGTTATGCTCGGCCGCTACTTCGCCCGCTTCGACGAAAGCCCCACGCAAAAGCTCTTTGTCGGCGGCACATATGTAAAGGAGTACTGGGGCGAAGGAAGCAACCGCGCCCGCAACTGGCAGCGCTACGATTTGGGCGGAGCCGCAAAACTCTCGTTTGAAGAGGGCGTCGATTCCTATGTCCCTTACGCAGGCCCCTTAAAGTACAATGTGGATATGACTACCAGCAAAATCAAGTCCACGATGTGCAACTGCGGCGCCCTTACAATTAAGGAATTACAGGAAAAGGCAAAAATTACGCTGGTTTCGGCAACTTCCATTGTCGAAGGCGGCGCACACGACGTCATCCGCAAGGATTCCTCGGCAGACCACAAATAATTTCGCAAAATCTATATCCGTACATTAAAATTCGCGTGCAACGCATAAGCGTTGCACGCGAATTTCGTGTTCAACAAAAAGGTTCTGAAGGTACACATTATGTTAGATATGTTCATAAAGGTAATTTTGTCTATTGCGGTCTTATTGTTATTCATTGTTCCCGGCTACGTTTTAAGAAAGATGAAGCTGGTAGATGGAGGTTCGAAGCGTGCCCTCAGCAGTATACTTTTGTATGTCTGCCAGCCTGCGCTTATAATCTCTTCATTCTGCGTCTTTTCCGATGAAGAGTGGCTCATCATATCTGAGCTCGGCAGTGCCGCACTCGTAAAGGACTTTCTTATAGCCGCGGTTATTTCCCTTGTCGCCATGCTCGCTGTGTTTGCCGTCTGTAAGCTCGTGTTCATAAAGTACAGGGATAAGGACAGGGCCAATATCTATTCCTACATAGCCATTTTTTCCAACTGCGGCTTTCTCGGCGTTCCTTTTATCGAAATTCTCACCGACGGCAGTATACTTGCCGTGATGTATCTTATGATTTTCAACCTCGTGTTTGCGCTTGTCGTGTGGACGCTCGGCGTCTGGCTTCTGACGGGTGACAGGCGCAATATAAGCGTAAAAAAGGTGCTCTTAAATCCCTCCATAATTTCAATGGTGGTGACGCTGTTGCTATTCTTTGTGCCGCAGATAAACTTTTTTATGTTCGAAGGCATCTCCGAAATACAAATTCTCCCCGAATATCTCTCTACAATGACGGCTCCGCTTTCAATGATCATTGTCGGCATTTCTATGGCTGAACTGCCCTTAAAGAGTCTGTTTACCGATGTCGGCGCATACATCGCAGGCTCCCTCCGCCTGATTGTTGCACCCGTCATAACTTTCGCCATAGCAGTGGCCTTCTATTTTATGTGTTCTGGTTTTCTCGGCAACACGCCGCAGGTAGAGTACGTGTTCCTCGCCCCCGTAATCGCCATGTGCATGTCCCCTGCGGCAACGGTGGTGGCCATGGCCGAACAGTACCAGAAGGGCGGGCAGACAGCGACGATAGCCTTTATCACCAACACGCTTTTATCGGTAATAACCGTCCCCTTAATCCTCATGGCCGCCCTCCAGCTTTGGAATTTAATAGCCTAAACAAGACGCCGCCGCGGAAAAAATTTCCGCGGCGGCATCAGCTTTTTGTGCTTCATATAGCGGCAAGTTAGTTTATGTCCCCTAGTAAACAACTTGCGCTAACTCTAAAAATAATTATGTTACGAGGCGAATTCATTTCGCCGAAGTAGACCCTTTTTGCTGCGGTCAGCAGCCTAAGCACAGTGAATTGCCGCGACTATATTATATGAGGGCTATCTTAAGGTCGCGGTAAGAGCGCGTGGCGCTCAAATAACGGCAAGTTAGTTTACGTCCTCTAGTAAACAACTTGCGTTAATTATTAATTTGGTTTTGTATGCGCTTTAAATAATAGGGCGGCGAGGAAGGAGAAGACCACCGCCGCAGTCACGCCCGCGCTGGCCGAGGCGAGCGCGCCAGTCACCGCATAGAACAAGCCGCGTTCTGCGCCCTTAATTGCTCCGTTCGCAAGCAGATACCCAAATCCCGAAATAGGCACCGTTGCACCCGCGCCCGCAAAATCCACCAGCGGCTGGTATGCTCCCACGGCCGTCAGCACCACGCCTGCCAGCATAAAGTAGACCAAAATTTTGCCTGCCGTTATGTCGGTTATGTTTATGATTATCTGCGCAATCGTGCAGATGGCCCCGCCCACGGCGAACGCCTTTAAGAACATAAATACAATTTCCCAAATCTCCTGCGCCATATCACACCTCAATCTGCACCGCGTGGCTTATGCAGGGAATACTTTCTCCCTGCCCTGAAGATACAGTGGAGAGCAGCGCCCCCGTTGCCGCAAACAGCACACGCTTGAAGAGCTTGCTTTTAAGCTTGGAAACCACGTATGAGTTGAACACCACCGCACTGCACCCCGCGCCGCTGCCGCCCTGGAACTCATCCTCTATAACCTTATACACAATCTCTCCGCAGTCCACGTGGTTATTTGAAACATCAAATCCCTTTTCCCAGCACAAATCCTTTAAAATTCTGCTGCCGAGTGCGCCTAAATCTCCCGAAAGTATCAAATCGTAATCTTCCGGCGTCGTGTCGGTGTCGCGGAAGTGCTGAATGAGCGTATGTGCGCACGCTGGCGCCATAGCCGCGCCCATATTGTTGACGTCCGTCACGCCGTAGTCCACAACCTTGCCCATTGTCGCGTTTACAATCCCGGGCCCTTCGCCCTTGTTGCTGATTACGCAGGCTCCCGCGCCCGTCACCGTCCACTGAGACTGCGGCGGCCGCGTCGTGCCCTGCTCAAGGGGATAGCGGTACTGTCTCTCCGCCGAGGCAAAGTGACTACCCGTCGCAGCCACGGCGTTGTTTACATAGCCCGCATTGACCATAGAGGAGGCCAGAAGTATGCTCTCCGACATCGTCGAACAGGCGCTGTACACACCCAAAAATGGTATGGCGAAGTCCCTCGCCGCAAACGAGGCCGAAATTATCTGGTTTAAAAGGTCGCCCGAAAACAGAACGTCTATCTGTTCGCGGTTGAGGCCTGCATTTGAAATGGCGGTATCTATCGCATAGGACAGCATCTTACATTCTGCCTTTTCAAACGTTTCTTCGCCGAACATATCGTCGGAGAGCGATTTATCTACATAGTTCCCCACAATGCCTGCGCTCTCCTTGGGCCCAGCAATGGTGCCCGTTGCAATTATGCGCGGCGCATTTTTGAACCATATCGTATGTCCGCGCAGTGTCTGTTGTACCTGCATATGTGCAAACAGTATGTTCCGCCCCTTAATAATTATGCGCGCGCAATCATATAATGGGGTATGAAAAAGCGCAGAATACGGCTAAAGACAAAGATAATAATTTTTGTTGTCATCGCGGCGGTCATAGCTGTCGTTGTGATATTTTTGAACAATGCCGCAAACGTAATTATTTCGGTCAGCGCGGCGCAGATGCGCGCCTACAACACTGTGGCCGTAAATGACGCGGTGGAGGAGGCCCTGTCGGGCGGACTGGAGTACGGCAGCATAGTCACCGTTGAATATGACGGCGACGGCAATGTGACAACCATCTCTGCCAACAGCGCAAACATCAACGCCGTTGCAAGGCGCACGGCCTACCTCACGCAGACCAATCTTACCGAACTCAGCCGCGGCGGCATAGCTATACCTCTGGGCGCGTTCACGGGCATAGAGGCTATCTCAGGCTTCGGCAAGGCAATCAATATAAAGATAATGCCCGTGGCCTCTGCCGAGTGCAGTTTTGTGTCGCGGTTTACACAGGCGGGAATAAACCAGACGTTGCACTCCATTTACATCGAGGTCGTCACCGACATAACCATAGTGTTTGCCGCCCGCACCGAGCGCATTTTTGCATCGGCCGAGGTGCTCGTCTGCGAAAGTTTAATAGTCGGTAAAATTCCCGATGTCTACCTCCAGGGCGGTCTTTTGGGTTCGGGCTCGCTCGTGCCGTAAAGCGCGTTCGTTGGGGCATATGTGCGGGTCAATCGCAAAAAGCAGGGGCGCGGGACGGATTTAATCCGTCCCGCGCCCCGTTTTAAACTGAACGCGCAAACGCTTTAATTATCTTAAGGCAACGTTTAAATTCCGGGAGAGGTTGCCCAAAATCTTCTTCACATATCCGTCGCACTTTTCGGGCGTTATGGCCTCGTCGGCGGGGGTGAAAGTCACGGTGAAGGCCATGCTCTTTTTGCCTTCGCCCACCTGCGCGCCG
>DVNU01000010.1 GCA_018714165.1 Candidatus Coproplasma excrementipullorum
GCAAGTTTATAAATATCTGTGAAAAATAATATAAACTTTTTTCGGAGGAAATAAGTAAATGAACATAAAACCTTTATTCGACAGAGTTGTTGTCGAAGGTCTTAAAGCCGAAGAAAAGACCAAAAGCGGCATCTATCTCACCGCCGCATCGCAGGAAAAGCCTGCAACATGCATAGTTGTTGCAGTTGGCCTCGGCGGCGTTGTGGACGGCAAGGAAGTAAAAATGCAGGTTAAAGTCGGCGACAAGGTTCTCCTTTCAAAGTACAGCGGAACCGAAGTCAAGGTCGACGGCAAAGAATACACAATTATCCGCCAGAGTGACATTCTGGCCATCGTTGAATAAAAAGGAGATGCAGAGTTATGGCTAAACAGATTAAATATGGCGACGACGCCAGAAAGGCACTTGAAGCGGGCGTTAACGTACTCGCCGATACCGTAAAACTCACCCTCGGCCCCAAGGGCAGGAACGTTGTGCTCGACAAAAAGTTCGGCGCACCCCTCATCACCAATGACGGCGTTACGATAGCTAAGGAAATCGAGCTTGCAGACCCCTTCGAAAATATGGGCGCACAGCTCGTCAAGGAAGTTTCCACAAAGACCAACGACGTAGCCGGCGACGGCACCACCACCGCCGTTGTACTTGCACAGGCAATCATCCGCGAAGGCCTCAAAAACCTCGCTGCAGGCGCAAACCCCGTCATCCTCAAAAAGGGTATCTCTGCCGCGGTTGACGTTGCCGTAGATAAGATCAAGTCCATCTCCAAGCCAGTTGAAAACAAGCTGGCCATATCCCAGGTTGCCTCTATCTCCGCCGGCGACGAAACTATCGGTTCCCTCATCGCAGACGCAATGGAAATTGTGGGGAAAGACGGCGTTATAACCGTTGAAGAGGGCAAGACGATGAACACCGAGCTTACCACTGTTGAAGGTATGCAGTTCGACAGGGGCTACGCCTCCGCCTACATGGTAACCAATACCGATAAAATGGAAGCCGTGTTAGACAATCCCTACATTCTCATCACAGACAAGAAGATTTCCTCTCTTCAGGAGATCCTTCCCATAATCGAACCTATCGCCCAGCAGGGTGCAAGGCTTTTAATCATTGCCGAGGATGTCGAGGGCGACGCGCTTGCCTCACTCATCGTCAACAAGCTTAAGGGCGTTTTGAACTGCGTGGCAGTCAAGGCTCCCGGCTTCGGCGACAGAAGAAAGGCAATGCTTGAAGATATAGCCATCCTCACGGGCGGCACCGTTGTTTCCTCCGACCTCGGTTACGAATTTAAGGACGTAACGCCCGATATGCTCGGCAGAGCCGCACAGGTTAAGGTTGACAAGGACAACACCACGATTATCAACGGCGCAGGCGCGTCCGAGGACATCAAGGCGAGAGTCAACTCCATCAAGGCCCAGATTGCCGAGACTACTTCCGAATACGACAAGGAAAAGCTTCAGGAGCGCCTTGCAAAACTCGCAGGCGGCGTAGCCGTCATCAATGTTGGCGCGGCAACAGAAGTTGAGATGAAGGAAAAGAAACTCCGCATTGAGGACGCCCTTGCGGCCACCCGCGCGGCAGTTGAAGAGGGCATTGTTCCCGGCGGCGGCGTTGCACTTCTCTCCACCATTCCTGAACTTACAAAGCTTGTAAAGAGCCTTTCGGGTGACGAAAAGACGGGCGCAAGCATTGTTCTTAAGGCTGTTGAAGAGCCCCTTCGCCAGATTGCAAAGAACGCCGGCCTTGACGGTTCAGTAATTGTAAACAACATTGTTACTTCCAAAAAGGTCAACTATGGCTACGATGCGCTCAAGAACGAGTACACCGATATGGTTGCAAGCGGCATCATCGACCCCACCAAAGTTGCACGTTCGGTACTTCAGAACGCCGCTTCGGTTGCGGCTACCTTGCTCACAACCGAGAGCATCGTCACCGATATTCCCGCTCCCGCACCTGCAGGCAACAATATGGCAGGCGGCCCCGATATGGGCGGCATGTATTAATTTGCTCAATAGTTTTAAGTCAAAAGGTCTGCTTCGGCAGACCTTTTTTGTATCCTTTTAAATTAATCAGGCCTGTTATTTAAAGGTTGCGGCGGGGCAAAAATTTTCGCCCCGCCGCACTAAAGCTATTAAAAATTTGCATCTTTTTTTCAGGATTTACTGTCCTCAATCAGCCCTTCGAGAGACAGGTGGAAAGTAGTCATGATGGAACTCTGCCTGTCGCCCTCCACGCCGAAGTCCGAACACTCGAATACGATCACGTTCTCATCACGCTCGTTGACGGAAGTGTCGGCAATGGCCAGATAATCGGCGAATTCCTCCCCCGTCTCAAACACCAATACACCCTCGCCCGAAGGCCTGCCGTCAACCTTGGGGAAGTGTCCATCGAAGATATCCTGCCTGAACAAGAGGGCGTCATCGCGATAATTATACCCACCGTCATCGGCGCTGACGTGGAGATAGTATGAAGCCTCAGTATTCTCCTCTGTAAGACTGATGTATCCGTCCCACAGCGTCTCGTGCGTGAGGTCGAGACTGACGGATAGCGTAATGAAAATATTGCCCTCTTCGGGAGTATAGGTAGCCTCGCCGAGCGTGACCGAAGAGCTGTAACCAATCTCCCAAAACTGCATATAATTGCCGTACATATCGGTAGCGCGTTCGCCCGTGCCGAATATGACGGCCTGCGCGGGTGTCGAATCGCTGCTGTCGCCGCCACTATTGCCGCCACTATTATTTAAATTGTTCGCAGAGAATGATCTGTTTGTGGACAAGATAACAACGGGAACAATGACGCAACAGGCAACCGCAGCACAGGCAACCGAAATTACCGTCCTCCTGATGGCAAGGCTGCGCGCCGTACGCTTTGCCCGAACATCTTCAGCCGGGCGCACTTCGGCGCAATCATTCGCCGCCTGAGCGCGCATTTTATCCAGAAGCGAGCTCTTGAAAGATTGGTCAAGCTTGAGCTCGCTCATTCTGTCTGTATAAACACTCATATCATTCCTCCTCCGTCAGATATTTTTTAAGCTTTTCCCTCGCCCGCGACAACCGCTTGTGTACGGTATTTTCGCGCAGGCCCATATATTGCGCAATCTCTTTGGCGGCATAGCCTTCGTAGTAGTGCAGATAGATTATTTGCCTGTCGTCAGCCGAAAGTTTTTTCAACTCGTCATCCAATTCATCATAGGCGCCGTCGCGCTCCGACATTTTGTTGTCGATAATGCGTTCCGTTCGTCTGCGGGCATTGTGTTTGGCCACATTGATGCTCTTATTTATCGCCACCCGCAAGAGCCAGGCCTTCAAGTGTTCTTCGTCGTTGAAAGGGCAGACCCGCAACCTTTCAACCAGCGAAAGAAACACTTCCTGAACGACGTCCTCGGCGTCCTGTCGGTTGCATACATGCTGATATGACACCCTGAACACAATGTCGGCATACTTTTCTACGCACTCTTTCAAGACCTCATCCCTGAGCGCAATATTGCCATCCATATCCCCTCCTTTGTTTATCCAATATAAAAACAACTGTCCACATTGAAAACTGACGGATTAATTAAAAATTTCATAAAAATATTATAAGGGCGGTTATGCACCGCCCGGTTTTTTATCTTTTTAGTTTTGAAAGTATTCTCTGCAGAGCACACTTTCCGTGCTCGTAGGTAAGCCCGCCCTGAAAATAGGCGATGTAGGGCAGTTTTACGGGCCCGTCGGCCGAAAGCTCAATAGATGCGCCCGAAACAAACGTACCAGCGGCCATTATAATCTGGTCGTCATAGCCGGGCATATCCCACTGCTCGCAGGTGACAAAGGAGTCGACGGGCGAGGCATACTGCACTTCCCTGATGAAGTTGACCATATCGTCGGCATTGCCGAACTCTATGCAACGTGTTATGTCATAGGGCATTTTATCGATTGAAGGATAATTTTTATAGCCCAGGTCTGTCATGGCCATACCGATAAGGAGCGAACATTTGAGCGCCTGTGCGACCACGTGCGGAGCCATAAAAAGTCCCTGATAAAAATATCTGTAGCCCTGCTCGTAGGAGCCGACTTCAAGACCAATCGAAGGAGCGGTCAGCCGCCTGCCGATTTTTTCGATATATTCGCTCTTACCGCAGATGTAGCCGCCCGTGGGCGCCATTCCTCCGCCCGCATTTTTTATGAGCGAACCGACGATAAGGTCGGCGCCGCAGTCGGTAGGCTCAACCTCTTCAACAAATTCGCCGTAGCAGTTGTCCACAAAAATGCACCCTTCAAATCCCTTTTTACGGACAAATGAGCAGACTTCGCCAATCTGTTCGCAGGAAAAGGCGTCGCGAAGTTCATATCCGCGCGAACGCTGAATGTAGACGACTTTAATATTTTTATCGCAAAGAGCGCTTTCAATGCCCTCAAAATCAAACGTGCCGTCCTCGTTCAGGTTGACGCACTCAAATTTTACGTTGTAATCCTTAAGGGAACCTATTCCCTCGCCCAAAATGACGGGGCGGATTGTGTCGTAGGGCATACCGCTGACGCAGAGAAGCGTATCGCCCGGCATAAGCAACCCGAAGAGCGCGGCAGACAGGGCGTGCGTGCCCGAAAGAAGGTGCGGTGAGACAATGCCCGCCTGGGTATGAAAAGCATCGGCATAAGTCTGGCCGAGACAATCCCTGCCCTCGTCTCCGTAACCGTAACCAGTCGTACCGCTGAAATGCCTCAACGCAATTTTATTTTTCTGAAAGGCGGCAAGCACCTTGCTCTGGTTTGCAAAAGCTATGCTGTCTATGCGCGCAAACTTATCTTTAAGCCGCTCCTCGCAATTGTTTATATATTCGATATAATCAGTCATTCAACAACTCCAAAATTTTTTCAGGTTGCGCATCTTCTTTTTTTACCCAAACAATGCCGGGCAATTTTTTAAAAAATGTAATCTGTCTCTTTGCGTAATGGCGTGTATTTCGCTTAATTATGTCACGCATAGTACTTTCCAAATTGCCATTTTTGAGACATTCCAGTACTTCTTTATAGCCAATTGCCTGCATGCACTGGCAATTTTCATCTGCTCCGCACTCAATTAAACTCTTCACTTCATCAATAAGGCCGTTTGCAAACATTTCGTCCACCCTTTGATCTATGCGCGCGTACAGATCCTCTCTGGGAAAGTCTATGGCCACTGCCGCATAACTGTAGCGCGGCGTCTGCCCGTCGTTCAAGTCAGATTTTCTCTTTCCGCTCAGTTCAAATATCTCCAGCGCGCGTATGACGCGCTTTGTATCGTTGGGATGAATTTTGCGTGACGACGGCTCATCTGCCTCTTTCAGAAGATTAAAAAGATAGTCCTTTCCCCTCTCCTCGGCAATTTTAATGTATTTTGCGCGTATCTGCTCGTCGCCCCGGGCAGCTCCGTAGGAATAGTCAAACAGCAGTGAATTTATATAAAATCCAGTGCCGCCGCAGATTACGGGGACCTTGCCTTTATTTATCAGCCTGTCAACTACAGGCAGAGCGCGTTCACGATAGTCGGAGACAGAAAAGGACGACTGCGGGTCGACAATATCTATCATATGGTGGATAACCCCGTCCATCTCCTCTGCCGTCGGCTTGGCCGTTCCGATATCAAGCCCGCGATAAATGAGCTGGGAATCGGCGGAGACAACTTCGCTATCCAGCGCCTTTGCGCATTTTACAGCGAGCGCAGTCTTTCCCGTAGCCGTCGCCCCGCAGATAACGAGTACTTTTTTCACAGCTACACAATCCTTTTGAACATTTTTTCAATCTGCGATTTTGTCATTCTAACACAGACGGGCCTGCCGTGCGGGCACTTGAGCCCGACGTCACCTTTTATCATCTCTATGAGCCGCTGTTTTTCGGCGTCGGTCAGCTCCATGCCGCCCTTTATGGCGTGCTTGCAGGCCGTCATTGCAATTTTATCGCGCAGCACATCTTCCAGCTTTATTGCCTTGAGCCCGTCAAGGTCAGACAACAGCTCGCCGAAAAAAGCCTTTATGTCTATATCCTGCAAGTCGAGCGGCACTTCGTTTATCCGAAAGGCTGTCATGCCGAACGGTTCGATGTCAAAACCCATAGAGCGTATGAGCATAAGATTGTCAGAGATAAACGATGCTTCCGCCGCGTTGAGGTCGAGTATATAGGGCACAAGCATACCCTGGCGGGCAATGGACTGGCGGTTTTTGAGCTTTTCTATGAGGCTGTCGAAGATTAATCTTTCGTGCGCGGCGTGCTGGTCGATAAAAAACACGTCATCGCCAGCCTCGTAGATGAGATAGGTGTTGAAAAGGTTGCCCTTATACTTCCAGCTTTCGTAGGCAATCTTCTCCTGCTTAGCCTTGGCTCTGTCCTGCTCCTCGACTCGCGCGGGCAGGGGCTTTATACCGCCGCAGACGGTCATCTTATTCTCCTGAAGGGGCGCATACACCTTGTAGAGAGGCAACTGATCGACAGTTTTGGGCTCCACATTCTCACGCTCCATTCTTTCAAGCGCTGAATAATCGGGCTTTCTCACATCCTTATTTTGAGGCGCGTCGCTCTTCTTTATTTTGCCTTCGGGCGTGAACTGCGGCATTTTTACGTCGTTGAAATTTTTGTCGTAGACCTTATCCGTTTGCGTGAAATCTGCCGCGTATACGGCATTTTTAGATGTCTTTTCGGCAAAAGTAGACTTGATTTCGGGCACAATTTTGCTGTCTACAACAAAATCGGCCGCCTTGGTGGTGCCGTCCAGAACAGAGGAGATCACCTTGTAGACCGTGCCGAAGATGAGCTGGTTGTCTACAAACCGCACGTCGGCCTTGTTGGGGTGAACGTTTACGTCCACCATATCTACCGGCATATCGATAAAGAGCGTGTAAACAGGGTAATTTCTCTTCATTGCATAGGGCGCATAGGCCTGTGAAATTGCCGTGGAGATGATGTTGTTTGAAATGCACCTGCCGTTCAGATAGACATTCTGGTAGGACTTATTCGGTTTGAAAAAGTTCTGGTTGCCGATAAAACCGTAAATTTTAATGTCGTTTCTGTCCGCGCTGATCTTGAACGACTGCGGCAGATAGTTTGCGCCGTAGACCTGAGCAATGGCCTCCTCCAGCCCTCCGCCGTAGGATTGCAGGGTGAGTTTGCCGTCGACAAAATATTTGAACGCCACGCGCGGATTGCCTAAAATGTAGCGCGTAACAAAGGCCGTAATGTCGGCCTCTTCCTTTTTGTCCGTCTTTAAAAACTTGCGCCTTACCGGCGTATTGAAAAAGATGTTGCGCACGGTTATCTGCGTGCCTCTGTCGAGGGCGGCGGGCTCAACCTTTCCTATAAACTCGCCGTCGCACTCCACCTTCCAGGCGTCATTTCCCTCAGTGACGCTTATCAGTTCCACCTGCGATATGGCCGCGATTGTCGCCAGCGCTTCGCCGCGGAAGCCGAGGGTGTGAATGTTGTCTATGTCCTCAAGTGTGGAAATTTTGCTAGTCGCGTGCGAGAAAAAAGCCGCGCGCATATCGTCCTTTTCAATGCCGCAACCGTTATCGACAATTCTTATTAAATCCTTGCCGCCTCGCTCGATATACACCTCTATTTCGGTTGCACCAGCGTCTAGGCTGTTTTCAATCATTTCCTTTACAGCCGAATAGGGTCTGTCGATGACTTCGCCCGCCGCAATGCGGTTGCATATAACTTCGGAAAGTATGTTTATTTTTGCCATTTATCTCACCTTTTCAACCAGGTCGCCCAATATCATAAAGGCCTGCATAGGCGACAGATTGTTCATGTCCACCTCTTTGAGAATGCGCTCGATCTCGCTATCGCGTTCGGGTTCGCGCTCCTCAACGCTTTCGACCTTTGCCGAAGGTTTTGAACCGCTTTCGATAGATTTTAAAATGACCTTTGCCCTGTCGGTCACGGCCACGGGCACGCCCGCGAGCGATGCGACCTCTATACCGAACGAGCGGTTGGCGCCGCCGCGCATTATCTTGCGCAAAAATACCACGCCGCCGTTTATCTCCCTCACGGCAATCTTATAGTTCTTTACGCCATCCAGCTTGTTTTCAAGCTCGGTGAGCTCGTGATAATGGGTTGCAAACAACGTCTTTGCGCCAATATTTTTGGTTATCTCCTCCACAACCGCCCAGGCAATTGACAGGCCGTCGTAGGTTGAGGTGCCCCTGCCCACTTCGTCCAGAATAATAAGACTGTCCTTGGTGGCATTGCGCAGAATGGTGGCTACTTCTATCATCTCCACCATAAAGGTGCTCTGGTCGGATATAAGATTGTCGCTGGCCCCCACCCTCGTAAAAATGCGGTCGATTACGGGAATTTCCGCGCTCTTCGCAGGCACAAACGAACCAATGTGCGCCATCAGTGCAATAATGGCCGTCTGCCGCATATACGTGCTCTTGCCCGCCATGTTGGGACCCGTTATTATCATCGTGCGGTTTTCGCCCTCGTCAAGCAGGGTATCGTTGGCGACAAATTTTTCTTTTGAAATCTTTTCAACGACAGGATGCCTGCCCTCGCGGATTATCATAGGACTGCCGCTCTCCACAATTTTGGGACGACAGTACTTATTGGATTTTGCTACTTCGGCAAGCGAAGTCAAAACGTCGAGCCTGGCGACGGCCGAAGCGATCTGCTTGAAGGCGGGAATGTCCTTGATTAAAACTTCCTTAAGATGTTCGTAGATGGACTCCTCAAGCTTTAAGGCCATCTCTTCGCTGTTTAAAATTTTGTCCTCCAGCTCCTTTAGCCGGTCGGTTATGTACCTCTCGGCATTGGTCAGCGTCTGCCTGCGCTGATACTCGGCGGGAACCTTGTCTTTAAAGGATTTGCTGACCTCAATATAATAGCCGAATACGCGGTTGAAGCCTATTTTGAGAGTCCGGATACCCGTCCTGTCGCGCTCGTACGCCTCCATATCGGCCAGGATTGCTCTGCCGTTCTCCTTTACGGAACGGAGTTCGTCCAACTCCTTGCTGAAACCCTTCTTTATGTATCCGCCATCCTTGAGCGTTGCGGGCGGCTTTTCGTCAATTACGTTTAAAATGTACTGCGCAACCTCAGTCATATCGCGAAGGTCGCGCGAGATATCGCCGAGCACCGCACTGCCAAAACCCGTCAGCTGGAAATTGAGGTTGGGAACAGTCAAGAGCGACTGCGCCAAAAGCAGACAGTCGGCAGGCATTATGTTGCCGTTAGCAATTTTGCCGGTCAACCTCTCTACGTCCTTGACCTGCCTGAGCATATCGGCCACGCCGACGCGGACGACGGTCGAATCGAAGAGCTCTTCAACGCCGTCGAGGCGGTAATTTATAGCCTCCGCGCTGCCCAGCGGGGACAGAATGATACTGTGCAGAAGGCGCGCGCCCATTGCCGTCTTTGTCTTGTCCAGAAGCCACAACAGCGAGCCATACTTCTTGCCCTCGGACATACTCTTTACTATTTCAAGATTCCTTACGGCCGAATTGTCGAGCTGCATAAACGAGCGGTCGGAGATGTACTTTATGTCGTCTATGTTTGAAAGAGCGTGCTTCTGCGTCTCTTTGAGATATTCCAAAAGCGCGCCGCAGGCACAGACCGCCGCAGGGCGCGTCCCCATATCGAAGGCTTCGAGAGTGCGCGCATTGAGCTGTTTTAAAACGTTCTTTTCTGCGGCGGAATAGCCGAATGTCCAGCTCAAATAGCTCGAAAAATGAGGCAACACGCCGCGCGCAACTTCGGGTATGTCCTTTGAGGCAAACAACATCTCGTCGTTGCAGATGACCTCGCTTACAGCCAGCCTGACCATGAGCGCGATGACGCGGTTTATGCTGTCGCTTCCCGTATACTGGGTGCAACAGAACTCACCCGTGGTGATGTCTGCCCAGGCGGCGGCGCATACTTCCCCCTCCTTGTACGCGCAGCTGATGAAGTTGTTGGAGCGCGCATCGAGGAAATTTTCATTTGTTATCGTGCCCGCAGTAATCACGCGGATGACGTCGCGCGCAACCATTCCCTTGGCAGTTGCGGGGTCCTCAAGCTGTTCGCATATAGCAACTTTGTAACCCGCGGCAACAAGCTTGGCAATGTAGGCGTCGGCCGAATGATAGGGCACGCCGCACATGGGCGCGCGCTCTTCAAGGCCGCAGTCACGGCCCGTCAGAGTCAAATCGAGCACCTGGGAAGCCGTCTTGGCGTCGTCAAAAAACATCTCGTAAAAATCGCCGAGACGGTAAAAAATTATACAGTCCTTATACTTCTCCTTTACGGAAAAGTAATGTTGCATCATAGGTGAAAGAGCCATAATTTAATCCACTATATTTCCTGTCAGCGAAACGCCGTTTGCCTGCTCAACTTTTATATTTACAAACTGCCCGACGACATTTTTATCGCAGGGGAAATATCCCATTCTGCCGTACTCGTCACGGCCCATATACAATCCGCGCTTGCCGTCGTAATCCTCGCAGAGTATCTCTATCGTCTTGCCGATATACGTCTGCGAGAGAGCGCGCGTCTGGGAATTTATGAGCTCGACAAGCTCCATTATGCGCGCCTTGGAGACCTCTTCGGGAACCTGGTCGGGCATTTTCGCCGCCACAGTGCCCTCGCGCTTTGAATACACAAATGTAAACGCCGAGGCGAAGTTAACCTTCTTTGCAAGCGCCAATGTCGCCCTGAAATCCTCGTCAGTCTCACCGGGGAATCCTACGATGAGGTCGGTGGTTATTGCGCAGTCTGGAATTCTTTTCCTGAGCGCGGCTACCTTTTCGAGGTACTGCGCCGAGGTGTACTTCCTGTTCATTGCCTTTAAAATGCGGTCGGAACCGCTCTGCACGGGCAGGTGCAGGCAGTGGCAGATTTTGGGATATTTTGCCATAACTTCGATAAGTTCCGGCGAAAAATCCTTGGGGTGCGAGGTCATAAACCTCAGACGGAACTTACCGTCGAGCTTTGCAATTTCCTCCAAAAGCTGAGGGAAAGTAAGATCGCCTCTGTACGAATTGACGTTCTGACCCAAAAGCGTTATTTCCCTGTATCCCTCTGCAATGAGCGAGCGAACTTCCTCTATTATCTTTCGGGAATCCCTGCTCCTCTCCCTGCCGCGCACATATGGAACGATGCAGTACGAGCAGAAGTTGTTGCACCCGTACATTATATTTACCCAGGCATTGGGGTAGCTCGTCCTCAAAGGCTTGTCCTCTTCGCAGATCTCACCCTCGCTGTCCTCTATTTCAATCACAGTCTTTTTCTGCCTGCGCTTTTTTTCAATGAGCGACTGCAAATCGTGAAGGTTGTGCGTGCCGAAGATTATGTCGACATAGGGAAATTTTTCGTGCAGGTTTTCTGCTTTGTTCATCTGCTGGGGGAGACAGCCGCCGACGGCAATAATCATATCTTTTTTGGCTTGTTTGAGCTTTTTGAGCATTCCAATATTGCCGAAGGCATGATTTTCGGCATTCTCTCTTATACAACAGGTATTGAATACTACTATGTCGGCCTGTTCGGGGAAATCGCAACTTTCATAACCCATACCGGACAGAATGCCCGCAATCTTTTCCGACTCGTGCACATTCATCTGACATCCGTAGGTCACTATGTGGTAAAACTTGTTCATACATAACAATTATATAATTATTTACATTTTTTTTCAATTAATTTGCAACAATTTATTATTTTTATAGATACTATTTTTGATGAAAAAGTTTGGAAAGGTAGCACTTGTCGTAGCGCTTTCGCTTATCGCCGTAGTTACGGCGGCGCTTGCGGCGTATTTTGCAATAACGGCGGATGCAAAGCTGAACAGAAGCAAACTGATAAATTACGGACAGACAATAAACATTTACGACGATGAAGGGCAGAAGATAGAGAGCTCATCGGTTGAGGGCAACCGCAGTTCGGTTAAAATTTCAGATCTGAGCGAGGACACAAAAAACGCCTTCATCGCCTCGGAGGACAGAAAGTTTTACAGCCACAACGGGCTCAACTACGGGCGAATGGTAAAGGCGCTTTTTAAAAATATTGCAAGTTTTTCCTTCAAGGAGGGCGCCTCGACTATAAGCCAGCAACTCATCAAAAACACCCACCTCTCAAACGACAAGACATTAAGGCGTAAACTAAAGGAAATCCGCCTTACAAAACAGCTGGAGCGCGCATACTCCAAGGATGAAATTCTGGAGATGTACCTCAACACCATCTACTTCGGCCACAGCTGTTACGGACTGCAGAGCGCCGCGCGGTTCTATTTTGACACAGACGCCGAAGATCTCAGCCTTGAACAGGGCGCCGCGCTGGTGGGCCTCCTCACCTCGCCAAACAATTACTCCCCCTTTAAAAATGCAGAAAGATGCCTGGAGCGGCGCAATATCGTGCTCAAAAGTATGCTTGACTGCAATTTTATAGACCAAAAACAGTATGAAAACGCCATTGAACAGCCGCTGGGAGCCGTTACTGGGCGATCGGCAAGCGGCCGCACGGACTATATCAACGCCGCACTCGACGAGCTGGACGATATTCTGTCCAATATGGGGCTGGATTTTTATGCGGACATTTCGGGCTGTAACGTCTATACGTATATGGATGCAGATCTGCAAAGGCACATTGAAGGAACAACCTTTGAAAACGACGGCGCAATTATAGTTACCGATGACAAAAACGGCGTATGCGCATATGTAAATACCATAAGGGGAGCTAAACGCCAGCCGGGTTCAGCAATAAAACCCCTGTTAGTCTATGCCCCCGCATTTGAAGAAAAAATTTTGCACCCCTTCACAAAAATTGACGACTCAAAAGTCGATTTCGGCGGCTATTCACCCGAGAATTACGACAAAAAATACCACGGAATGGTCACTGCCAGCGAAAGCATTGCAAAAAGTTACAATATTCCTGCAGTCAAAACGCTCAACGCACTCACAATCTCACGTGCCGCAGATTACGCAAATAAACTAAAAATTGCGCTGGACGAGGAAGATTACAATCTGTCGCTGGCCCTTGGAGGAATGAAATACGGAACTGACATAAAGACGCTGTGCGACGCCTACAGTACTTTCAGAAAGGGCGGCACATACTCGCCGTCACATTTTATAAAAGAGGTAACTGACAAAAACGGCAGAACTATCTATTCTGCCGACAAACACGAAAAGAGTGTATTTTCAACGGGTACCTGCTCACTGATCAATTCGACACTGATCGAAACGGCAAAGACGGGTACGGCAAAAAAGCTGAAAAATCTGCCCTACGATGTGGCCGCAAAGACGGGCACCTGCGGCGATGAGGAGGGTAACACGGACGCCTATGCGGCGGCATACACCTCCCGTCACTCAGTCTGCGTGTGGCTGGGCGACAGAGACAATAAAAAGACATCTGTTACGGGCGGCGGCGAATGCTGCAATATATTAAAAGAAGTGCTTGATGAAATATACAAAACATCTTCTCCTCCTGCACTGGATACAAAGAGCGGCACAACAGAGATTGAAATAGACAGGCAGGACTACGAAAGCGACGGCAAAATTATTCTTGCAGACGACGTGTCGCCAAAACTCAACAAATTAAAAGTGCGATGCCTAAGCGGAAATGAACCCAGACAAAAAAGCACTAAATTTTCGCATCCAATTATTACAAAACCTACTATCAGCGTCGATAACAACAGTGTTTCAATTGTACTATGTAAGACATATTACTATTCATATCTAGTAAAATGTGATGACAAAATTATATATGACGGCAAATATAAGCAAAAAATAAGCGATTGTCCCGAATATGGCAAACACGTGTACAGCGTAACCCCCTACTACTGCGACGATAAAAACACTTATTTCGGCGATACAATTTATCTTGACCGAATAAACTTCTGCGACAATAACACTTCCCCTCTTCCACCCGCAATTACAAATAAGGATTGGTTCAGCTGATTAAGATAAAACTATTTTGTTGTTTGCGTTTTTTATTAAATAATTTTTAATTTAAAAAGCAGCCTGCATTTGCAGTCTGCTTTTATCATTCATTCTTAGAATCTTAATTTTTAGAAATTTACCTGATCCAAGATAAATCTATCTATGAAGTTATTTTGCGGATAAATTTAAAATTTGACGACTTCAAGTGTGCCCATAGCCTCTTCCACCAATGCGTTCACATCAAGTTTTGCCTCCTCGGCAAGAATGTCTGCCATTTTGGGCTTAGTTACGGGGTGCTTGGGCAAAAATACCGTACAACAGTCCTCATAGGGCTGGATTGATATATCGTAAGTGCCGATATCCTTGCTTCTGTCGATTATTTCGTTCTTATCAAAGCCGCAAAGCGGGCGAAGTACGGGCAAATTTTCAATTACTGAATTTGACGAAGTCATTCCCTCTATCGTCTGACTTGCAACCTGGCCCAGACTTTCACCCGTAATAAGGCACTGCGCACTGCATTTTTGTGCAATTCTTTCGGCAATGCGCATCATAAAACGCCTTAAAAGCGTAACCATATATTCGCCATTGCACTTTTTGTGAATCTCTTCCTGAATATGCGTAACCTTGATTATATGCACAGTTGTGCCGCATGTGTACTGTGAGAGAATTTTTGCAAGTTCCAAAACTTTTTCCCTGGCCTGCATATTGGTATAAGGATAGCTGTGGAAATGCACGCAATCTATGCTCATGCCGCGCTTAGCGATCATATGGCCTGCGACGGGACTGTCGATGCCGCCGGATATCAGCAAAAGACCCTTGCCTGCGCTTCCCACGGGCATACCGCCCGCACCCTTTATGAACTGCGAAAAGACAAGCGCGGTGCCGTTTTCGCGCACATCGATATAGACGATATTTTGCGGCGCATGCACATCAACGGAAATATTTTCTGTTTCATCGAGGAGTCGGCCGCCAATCTGTGCGCTTATCTGCATTGAATTTAAGGGAAAAGTTTTGTCTGCGCGATGTGTTTCAACCTTAAATGTGCCGCTTTTTGGGCAAACCTGCTTTGCGGCGCTATAAATTTCGCCCATATCGCTCTTGACCTTGAGGCCTACAGCCAGGGTGTGGATGCCGAAGACCTTGTCGAGCTTGGATAAAATTAGCGTAATATCCTCCTCATCAAAACTTTCAATGAGGTATCTGCCGCTCTGACGGCGGATTTCATGCTTTATTCCCTTCAATGCGCGCTCCATATTTATGGCAAATTGCCGCTCGAAAAACCCGCGGTTTTTGCCCTTTAAATGAAGTTCGCAGTATCTGATGATGATTACCTTTTCCATAAGTTATGACATTATCTCTCTTCTGTTTTTTACAACTTTATTGAGTATCTTAGCCGCTTCAGCAACCTCTTCGGCTGTATTTTCAGTGCTGAACGAAAGGCGCAGAATACCGTCGGCATTCTCTTCGGCTATACCGCAAGCCAGAATCACGCGCGAATAGCGCTTCTTTTCGTTGGACGAGCAGGCCGAACCCGTGCCGATAATGAGCCCGGCGTCGTCGGCCTCGTGAAGAATTGTTTCTCCGCGAACGCCGCGCGCACTGACTGTCAGTATATACGGCGAACCGTTTTCGGGGGATATGCGGTCAAATAGGTCTTTGTCGAGAGCGTTCCACAACTGTTCATTCAGCGACTGCACGTGAGCGTGATTTTTCCTTATATCCGAGTATTTTTTCATTGCGGCAAGTTCGAACATCTTTATTCCGAACACATTTTCGGTGCCGCTTCGCAGTCCTTCTTCCTGACCGCCGCCGTAAATGAATGGCTTTAAGGCCAGCTTTTTGCGTTTGATAAGCGCGCCGCACCCCTTCATTCCGCCGATTTTGTGTGCCGAAATACTGTACAAATCTATGTTTTTGCCCAATCTGAAGGGTATTTTACCGAATGCCTGAACACCGTCCGAATGGAAGAGCGTGTTAGCATTGACCGCCTTCACTCTGTCCGCAATATCATTGACGGGATTGATTGCGCCCGTTTCGTTGTTGACATGGATGACCGAGACAAGCGAAGTCTTGCTGTCGACAAGCGAGATAAGCTTGTCAATGTCAACGCTTCCGTCAGGGTTGAGCTGGGCGAAACGCATCTCAATACCACGCTGTTTGAGCTCGTTCGCAGCAGAAAAAACCGCTGAGTGCTCGCCGAGCGTAGTTACCACATTGCCCCTTCTGCCGCCGCAGAACAGCGCATGGTTGTCGGCCTCCGTTCCGCAGGACGTGAAAACGAGCGAGAAGCAGTCGTCTGCTATGAGCGAGAGCATATTTTCGCGCGCTCTTTTTAAAAGAAGGTGCAAATTATAACCTTCCGCGTACAGCGCGGAAGGGTTATAATAATTTTCCAAAATATATTGTTTTGCCTGCTCCAGGCAGCCTCCGTCGGGCCTGGTTGTTGCGGCGTTATCCAGATAGATCATTGCATTTTTTGTGCGGCGCCCGCGCGCGAAGCTCACGGGCGCCGCCTTAAGTTAAATTTCGATTATACCCTTAAAGGCTTGCTTTACGGGACCGTCCACCTCTACGGTTCCATCCTCGTTAATCTTTACAAACAGGTCGCCGCCCTTTACCTTTACGGTTATGAGCTCGCCCTTGGAGCAATCACCGCGCTCAATTGCAGCAATTGCCGCGGCGGCCGCAGCTGTGCCGCAAGACCATGTTTCACCGTTGACCTTGCCGTAGACGCGCATACGTACGGTGACACTGTTTACAACCCTCACACACTCAACAAAATCGACATCCTCATAAAGTCCCGCGTTCGCCGAGAGATCCTGTGTGTAATCCTCAAAGTCGACGTCGTCAATCTTGTCGAGGAAGGTGACGAGATGATTTTTACCTATCGTGACCTTGTGGGCCACGCTGTCGTGCCCGCCATACTTTTTATATGTGGGCAGATCGGGCAGCTCAACATCGTGCATCTTTGCACAACCGATGTTTACGCAGACCGAGCTGGCCTCGTTATTGAAACAGGACACTGTAAGTTTTGCAATTTCACCGTCGCTTTCAAGCGTGACGGCGTCACCCGAAACCATCTTGTTGTCGTACAGATATTTGGCGGCAATGCGCATTGCATTTGCGGCCAGGCCTGCGTCCGAACCGTCGCGGTTGAATACCCTGACCTTTGCATCTGCGACAGACGATTTTTCAACAAGTATAATGCCGTCGCCGCCTATCGCGTAGTGCCTGTCAGCAAAGTTTATGGCCAGTGATTCGGGACAGGTGATGCGGTTATCCATATTGTTGAAGAAAATATAGTCGTTTCCGCACGAGTGCATCTTGTTGAACTCAAGCTTGAGTTTTTCAGTTCTCAGATGGTTTATATCAACGAGCTCGGTATTGAACTGGTTGTACCTGCCAGCAATTACGTCCGCAAGGGCGTTCGTAGTGTCGAGCGAGGTCAGCACGGTGATACCAAGCAGAATTGCATGGTGATGCAGAGAAATATAGTTTGTAATCGATTCAATATCCGTCTTGCCGGTGTAGACGATGTAGTCAATCTTGCCATCGTCCATAAGCTTGAAGATTTCGTCGTTGGAGGACAGCCTGGCAACTTCCGTACACTCGATACCGAGACTCCTTATGACGTTTGCCGTACCCTTGGTTGCGTAGAAAGTAAGACCGAGGTCTGCAAACTTCTTGACGATATTTATAATTTCAAACTTGTCCTGGTCGTTTATCGTAAAGTAGATGCCCGAAGGATTCTGTTTTGTGGGATGCTTCATATTGAAGCCCGCAGAGACCAGCCCCTTGAAGAGCGCCTCCTCTATGGTCTTACCGATGCCCAGCACTTCGCCCGTAGACTTCATTTCGGGGCCGAGCTGGGAATTAACGTCGTTGAGTTTCTCGAAGGAGAATACGGGCACCTTTACGGCGACATAGGGCGAATTTTTGTAGAGCCCTGTACCGTAGCCCAGACGCTTGAGCTTGGCGCCCACCATTATGCGCGTTGCAAGGTCGACCATGGGAACTCCCGTGACCTTAGAGATGTAAGGTATGGTACGCGACGCCCTGGGGTTGACTTCTATTACGTAAAGCTCGTTGTGGTAGATGAGATACTGGATATTTATAAGTCCCTTTGTCTTGAGCGAGAGCGCAAGGTTGGTAGAGATGTCCACCACCTTTTTGAGCATAGAGTCGCTCAGGCTGTAGGGAGGATATACTGCTATGGAGTCGCCGCTGTGAACGCCAGCGCGCTCGATGTGCTGCATTATACCGGGTATGAGCACGTCCACGCCGTCAGAGATGGCGTCGACTTCAAGTTCGGTACCCATGAGATACTTGTCGCAGAGCACGGGGTTTTCGATATTCTGGGCGAGAATGACGTCCATATACCTCTCGATGTCGTTCTGCGTAAAGGCAATGGTCATATTCTGCCCGCCTATGACGTAGGAGGGACGGAGAAGCACGGGATAGCCCAGCTTTTCGGCCGCCTGAACGGCCTCCTCCTTGGTCATTACTGTAAGGCCCTTGGGTCTGGCGATGTGGAACTGTTCCAACAGCTCGTCAAACCTCTCTCTGTCCTCGGCAAGGTCGATCGAATCGGCGGGCGTGCCGAGTATACGTATACCCTTTTTATCGAGATAACTGCACAGCTTTATGGCCGTCTGGCCACCGAAGGTGACAACTACGCCGTAGGGCTTTTCAACATCGATGACGTTCTGAACATCTTCGGGCATGAGGCTCTCGAAGTACAGTCTGTCGGCCGTGTCGAAGTCGGTGGATACCGTTTCGGGGTTGTTGTTTATGATTATGACTTCGTAGCCGAGGCGCTTTAATGCCCACACGCAGTGAACGGACGAATAGTCAAACTCGATGCCTTGACCTATCCTTATGGGGCCTGAACCGATGACTATAATCCTCTTCTTTTTGTTCTTTCTGCTCTCGGCAACATAAGGGAGAGCTTCGTCATGCTCCTTTTCGTCGTAGGTTGAGTAGAAATAGGGCGTCTGTGCGGCAAACTCGGCGCCGCAGGTATCGACCATCTTGAAGGCAGCATCGATATGCTTAGGCAAGGGATTGCCGGAGATGTCTGCCAGGGCCTTATCGGGATAGCCAAGTTTTTTGCCCCTCAGATACTCGGCCTTTGTCAGTTTTTTGCCTGCAATTTCGGCCTCGTAGTCGGCGAGATTCTTTAGTTTATATAAGAACCACTCGTCTATCTTTGTTATGTTGTAGATTTCAGAAATGTCAAATCCGCGCTTTATCGCCTGGTAGACAACAAACAGTCTCTCATCGGTCAGTTCGTGCAGTTTTTCGCGGATTTCATCGTCCGAAAGCTCTGCCATCTTAGGCAGATTGAGGGTGTTGAGCGAAATTTCAGCGCCTCTGACCGCCTTCATTATCGCCATCTCAAAGCTCGTGCCTATGGCCATAACTTCGCCAGTAGCCTTCATTCTCGTGCCCAAAGTGCGCTTTGCGTACAGGAACTTATCAAAGGGCCACTTGGGAAGTTTGACGACCACGTAGTCGAGCGTGGGCTCGAAGCAGGCGTAAGTCTTACCCGTGACGTCGTTTTTGATTTCGTCGAGGGTGTAGCCGAGGGCTATCTTTGCCGCAACCTTGGCTATGGGATAACCCGTTGCCTTGGAGGCGAGCGCCGAAGAGCGTGAAACCCTGGGGTTGACCTCGATTACGGAGTATTCAAATGAGTCGGGATTGAGAGCGAACTGGCAGTTGCAACCGCCCTCTATTCCCAGTTCGGTTATTATCTTGAGCGAAGCCGTCCTGAGCATCTGGTACTCTTTATCCGAGAGCGTGACGGCGGGCGCAATTACTATCGAATCGCCCGTGTGTATGCCGACGGGGTCGAAGTTTTCCATAGAGCAGACGGTGAGCACGTTGCCCGCGCTGTCGCGCAGAACTTCGAACTCAATCTCCTTCCAGCCGCCAATGTAGCGTTCGATGAGCACCTGGGTTATGGGCGAGAGCATAAGGCCGTTGTGCGCGATGAGACGGAGCTCCTCTTCATTGTGTGCAACGCCGCCGCCGGCGCCGCCCAGAGTGTAAGCGGGACGGATGATTACGGGGTAGCCGCCTATTCTGTTGGCCACCTCCACGCACTCGTCGACAGTGTATGCGATATCGGAGGGAACGACGGGCTGGCCTATCTTGTTCATCGTCTCTTTGAAGAGCTCTCTGTCCTCGGCCCTGTCGATCGAGTCGACGTTTACGCCTATGAGCTTTACGCCATATTCGTCGAGGAAACCCTCTTTTGCCAGCTTACAGCCGAGCGTAAGACCCGTCTGTCCGCCGAGCGAGGCCAAAAGACTGTCGGGCCTCTCCTTTATTATAATTCTCTTTAATGTTTCAACGGTCAGCGGTTCAAGATAGATTTCGTCTGCGAGCGCACTGTCCGTCATTATTGTTGCGGGGTTGGAGTTGCAGAGCACAACGTTGAGCCCGGCATCCTTCATCACGCGGCAGGCCTGCGCGCCTGCATAGTCAAATTCGGCCGCCTGACCGATGACTATGGGGCCCGAACCTATTACGAGTACCTTTTTTATATCTTCTCTCTTAGGCATTGTACTTTCCCTCCGTCATATTTTTGATGAACTTATCGAAGAGGAACGAAGCGTCCTGCGGGCCGCCGCAGGCTTCGGGGTGGAACTGAACGGTGTAGGCGTTGAGCTGGGGATAATCGAAGCCCTCGCAGGTGTTGTCGTTGGCGTTGATGTAGCTCAGCTGGCCCACTCCTTCAAGGCTGGATGAGATGACCTCGTAGCCGTGGTTCTGGCTGGAGATGTACACCCTGCCCGTCGCAAGGCACTTTACGGGCTGGTTGGCGCCGCGGTGGCCGTACTTCATCTTCTTGGTCTTGCCGCCCATAGCGAGCGCGAAGAGCTGGTGCCCCAGACAGATGCCGAAGATGGGAAGCTTGCCCGCAAGTTTTTTGAGGTTTTCAATTATTTCCACATTCTCTGCAGGGTCGCCGGGGCCGTTGCACAGCATCAGTCCGCGCGGATTGAGCGCCAGAATCTGTTCGGCCGTATAGGTCGAAGGCACCTTTATGCAGTAACAGCCGCGCTTTACGAGCTCGCGCACGATGTTGTCCTTTGCGCCGAAATCCCATACGACTACTTTTATACCGTCGGGATTGCCGAAATATTCAACCTCCTTGCAGGTCACACTCTTTACGGCGTCCTTTATTACATAGGACTTAATGGCCGAAAAATCGGTTACGGGGCGCGAGGTTATGGCGGCGTTCATTACACCCGACTCCCTCACTATCTTGGTGAGTTCGCGCGTATCGACGCCGTACACGCCGACAATGCCGTTATCCTTGAGGTACTTATCGAGCGTCTCCTCGCACCTGAAGTTAGAGGGATTGTCACACTTTTCCCTGACGATATAGGCCGAAACCCACGGCTTTTTGCTCTCGAAATCGGGCGTTATGCCGTAGTTGCCTATGAGAGGGAAGGTCTGCGTTACGATCTGCCCGTAATAGCTGGGGTCGGTCAATGTTTCAACATAGCCAGTCATGCCCGTCGTGAATACGAGCTCCCCTATCACTTCACCGTCGGCGCCGAAGCGCGTGCCGACGAACTGTTTTCCGTTTTGCAGCGTTAAATAAACTTTGCCCTTTTCCATTTATTATTTCCTTGTGTTTATTATTTACTATGCAATTACTTTAAAAGTTTTACCATAACGGCCTTCTGAGCGTGAAGCCTGTTTTCAGCCTCATCGAAGATCTCCTTTGCGTGCTCTTCGAACACGTCCTCGGTGATCTCTTCGCCGCGGTGCGCGGGAAGGCAGTGCATAACCATAGCGTCGGGCTTGGCGTACTTCATGCACTCCTTGTTGACCTGATAGCCCTTGAAGGCCTCGGCCCTCTTCTGCCTTTCGGACTCCTGCCCCATGGACGCCCAAACATCTGTATACACTACGTCGGCGTCCTTTATGGCCTCTTCAACGCTCTCGGTTACCACAAAGTCGCCGTTCTCCTTTGCCCACTGCATAATCTTTGCGTCGGGCTCGTACCCCTTGGGGCAGGCAATGGCAAATGACATACCCGTCTTTATCGCGCCGACGGTCAAGCTGTTGGCCATGTTGTTGCCGTCGCCAATGAATGCCATCTTGAGGCCCTTGAACGAGCCCTTATATTCGCGGATGGTCATAAGGTCGGCCAGAACCTGGCAGGGATGGGCATAGTCGGTGAGGCCATTGATTACAGGGATTGAGCCGTACTTTGCCAGGTCTTCAACCTCCTGCTGCTCGAAAGTCCTTATCATAATGCCGTCGAGATAGCGCGAAAGCACCCTCGCGGTGTCCTGCACGGGCTCGCCGCGACCTATCTGCAGGTCGTTGCTCGAAAGAAAGAGTCCGTAGCCGCCCAGCTCGTAGATGCCCACTTCAAAGGATACCCTGGTGCGTGTGGAGGCCTTCTGGAAGATGAGACCCATCTTCTTGCCCTTAAGGTAATCCTTCTGCACGCCGTTGATTCTTTCGAATTTGAGCTGGTCTGCAAGGTTCAATATGGACAGAATGTCCTCCCTGGTGAGATCCTGTAATTTAAGTAAATGCCTCATTTTCCTATTACCTCATTTAATATATTTAAAGCCTGCTCCATTTCACCTTTGGTGATGTTCAACGGAGGCAGCAGCCGCACCCTGTCGTGTGCGGTAAGAACTATAAGTCCCCTATCCAGACAGCCCTGCGCAACTTCGCGCGCAGGCTTGTTTGTCTCTATGCCTATCATTAGACCGAGCCCCGAAACGCTCTTTACGTTCTTCATGCGTCCGATGTGCGCCATCATATAGGCGCCCTTGCCCTGCACTTCCAAAAGCAGGTTATCAGTTATTCTCTCAACTATGCTGACGGCGCCCGCACAGGCGACGGGATTGCCGCCGAATGTCGAGCCGTGGTCGCCGTAGCCGAATACGTTGGCGCATTTATCAAAGAGCATACAGGCGCCGATGGGCAGGCCGCCGCCCAGCCCCTTGGCCGTGGTGACTACGTCGGGATGTATGCCGAAATGCTCATATGCATACATTCTGCCCGTCCTGCCGTTGCCGCACTGCACTTCGTCGCAGATGAGAAGAATGTCACGCTCCTTGCAGAAGGCGTCGAGTTCCCTTAAAAAACCGCCGTCGAGGACGTGCACGCCGCTCTCGCCCTGAATACATTCTATCATAACCGCGCACGTTTTGTCAGTATAACAGCGCAAAATTCCGTCCATATTCGGGTCCGCATATTTAAAACCTTGAAGGAAAGGATCGAAATATTTATGAAATTCGTCCTGCCCTGTCGCCGAGAGTGTGGCAATGGTGCGGCCGTGGAAAGAATTCTTGAGCGTTATTATCTCATTTCTGCCATACTTTGTGTTGCCGTACTTGCGGGCAACTTTTATGGCGCACTCGTTGGCCTCGGCGCCGCTGTTGCCGAAGAACACCTTCTTCGCGCCCGTTTTTTCGCACAGGAGCTTTGCCAGCTCAGCCTGGGGCATGGAATAGTACAGGTTGGACGTGTGCTGAATTTTGTTGAGCTGGGCAATTACCGCGCTCTTCCACACCTCGTCGCACACGCCGAAGATGTTTACGCCGATGCCGCTGGCGCAATCTATGTACTCCTTGCCGTCTATGTCGTACAGCCTGCTCCCTTCGCCCCTCTCGAAAGCGACGTTAAAGCGGGCATAGGTCGAAGCGACATATTGTTTATCGTCGCTGAAAACCTCGTTTTTATCCATAAAACACCTCATTCAAAGCCCAAAACACTAAAAGTTACAGGCCGGCGCGGCGGCGCTTGCGCCGCAATCTAAAATAAAGACTGATTTAAAAAATAAATCAGTCAGGTCAAACGAACATTGTCCCGCTACCTTCATCGGACAATAATTCTATTAAAATGGAATGACTGACCCGTCCGTCGATTATAACGGCTTTTTTAACACCGCGACGGATGGCGTCCTTACAACATTCTATCTTGGGAATCATCCCGCCCGAAATTATACCCTGCTTTACGAGCGCGGGAATGTCGGACACATAAACTTTTTTAATCAGACTATCGGGGTCGTCCTTATTCTCAAGAAGCCCCCTAATGTCTGTCATTAAAATCAAACTCTCTGCGTTGAGCGCGCCAGCAATCGAGGCTGCGGCAGTATCTGCATTGATGTTGTATATATTTCCCTCGTCGTCATAGCCGACGGTGGAAATTACGGGCACATAGCCGAGGCCCAGAAGGTCGGTTATAATCTGGGTATTTACTTCAACAATTTTACCCACAAAACCAAGATCTTCGTCCTGCTTTTCGCACTTGAGTAGGTGTCCGTCCTGACCGCAGATGCCGATGGCCTTGCCGCCGTTGCGGCAGATTAAATCGGTCAGGTTTTTATTTGTCTTACCGGCAAGAACCATGCGGACGATTTCGGCCGTTTCACCGTCGGTATAGCGCAGACCGTTTATGAATTTACTCTCCTTGCCCATCTGCTTTATCGTCTGGGAAATGTCCGGCCCACCGCCATGAACAAGCACAACTTTAATGCCGAGCAGATTGAGAACGACGAGATCACGCATAACGGACGACTTTAACGCATCGTCCACCATAGCGTTACCGCCGTATTTTACGACAAGTATTTTGTTGAAGTACTTTTTGATATAGGGCATTGCCTCTATCAGAAAAGCCGCCTGTTCCCGTTTATCCATTTTATGTCCTGTAATCGCCGTTTATTTTAACGTAGTCGTATGTCAGATCGCAACCCCAGGCCGTAGCCTTGAAATTGCCAGATTTCAGATCTATGAGCACTGTGACTTCATCCTCGGTGAGCACCTTTTTGGCGAGCTCCTCCGAAAAATCGAGGCCGTAGCCGTCCTCGCACACCTTTACCTCGCCTGCGCGGGAGATGAAAGTGACATCTATTTTATGCACATCGACGTCCGCACCGGAATAGCCTATGGCGCAGAGCACCCTGCCCCAGTTTGCATCGGCGCCGAACATCGCCGCCTTTACGAGCGATGATTTTATGACCGACTTACAAACTGTGCGCGCCGCCTTTAAACTCTTTGCGCCCGTAACAGTGCACTCGATGAGCTTTGTTGCTCCCTCGCCGTCCTTTGCAAGCATCTTTGAAAGCTTTACCGTGCAGTAATTCAAAGCCTTTGCAAAGCGTTTGAACGAAGCATTGTCTGAATTAATCTCTGTATTGCCGGCAAGACCGTTTGCCATTATGCAACAGGTGTCGTTGGTCGACTGATCGCCGTCGACGGAGACCATGTTGAACGAACTCCCGACATCCACGGAGAGAGCCTTTTGAAGCATCTGAGGCGTTATCGCCACGTCTGAAGTCAGAAAGATGAGGTTAGTTGCCATATTGGGGCAGACCATACCGACGCCCTTTGCAATTCCGCCTAGTCTGCACTTCTTTCCGTCGAGCACAAACTGTACGGCCACCTCTTTTTTAACCGTATCCGTAGTCATGATGGCCTCTGCCGCGGCAGTGCTCCTGTCGCCCAGTCCGTCGTAGAGTTCGGCAATGTGCGCCTTCATAGGAGTGAGATCGAGTTTTTGCCCGATCACGCCCGTCGAACCGACTATAACGTCGTCTGAGGCGATGCCGCTCACGCCCTCGACAAGACTGCACATCCCCTCTGCAATTTCAATGCCGTTGGAATTGCAGGTGTTGGCGTTGCCGCTGTTTACTATTATAGCCTGCGCAAAGCCGTCGGTCAAGTGCTTTTTTGTGACGACGACGGGCGCGCCCTTTACCAGATTCTGCGTATAGACGCCTGCGGCGCTCGCCCTCACATCGCTTACAATGAGCGCAAAATCCTTTTTAACTTTATTTTTGCGGATTCCACAGTGCACACCGTTGGCCTTAAAGCCCTGCGGCGCACACACCCCGCCTTTAATCTCTTTAATTAACATAAATATATTAAATTCGCATGACGCGCATTGCGCGCAATTGTTTTAGTATTTTTTTTGTGTAAAGTCAAAATGAATCTCGGAATAACTGCAATCAAACGCGGGTCATAAATCAGACCAGCGAAGTTCTCTCATCCAGTCCCAGCATAATATTCATATTCTGCACGGCCGCGCCGCTGGCACCCTTGCCTAAATTGTCGAACACGCTGAAGAGCATAATCTGTTCGTCATTTCCGCACACATATATCTCCAGATAGTTGCTACCGACTATTTTATTTGACGGAAGATAGGCAGGAATATTGCTCTCTTCAACTATTTTTATAAAGTTCTGTTTGGCATAGTACTCTGCAAAATATCTTCTAAGGTCGTTCACCGAGTATTTTTTTGCCATTAGCGATATATGAATGGGTACACCCACACACATTCCAGCATAGTAATCGCAGATTATGGGCGAAAATACGGGAGCCGATCTGAGGCCGCACTCTTTCACCATTTCGGGCAGATGTTTGTGTCTGAGTCCCAAAGCATAGTGCCTGGGGGAATCGAGGTCTTCTCCCCTGTCTGCACTCTCATATTGGGCAATGCCCTTTTTACCTGCACCCGAATAACCGCTGAGCGCATGACAGACAAATGGATAATCCGTACCCACTATCTTGCCCTTTACAATTGGCGCAACCAGCGTTATGAATCCTGTAGCGTAACAGCCGGGATTGGTGACGCGCTTTGAGTGCGCTATCTCCTCTCTACGCTCCTTGGAAAGTTCGGGCAGGCCGTATACCCAGTCGGAATTAGTCCTGTGCGCAGTCGACGCATCGATTATTCTGGCGTTGCTGTTCGTAACAAGGCCGACAGCATCAACCGCTGCAGCATCGGGCAGACACAAAAAACTTATATCGGCCTTATTGAGACATTCTCTTCGGGCCTCGCTGTCCTTGCGTAACTCTTCAGGCAAAGTAATAAGATTTATATCGCTGCGTGCGCTCAGCCTGTCGTAAATCTGTAGGCCGGTAGTACCCTCTTTGCCGTCGATAAATATATTGTACATTTACTTGAGTTTCTTCTCGTCAAGCAGAGCTTTGACCTTGACGGGCAGACCGAAGAGATTGATGAATCCCTGCGAATCCATTTGGTTGTAGCAGTGGTCTTCACCGAAGGTTGCGATATCCTCACTGTAGAGCGAATTGGGAGAAGTGATGCCGGCGTTCATAATATTGCCCTTGTAGATGCGCAGTTTTACATCGCCAGTAACACTTTCCTGGGTCTTGTTGACAAATGCATCGAGCGCCTCTCTCAGCGGAGTAAACCACAGTCCGTCATATACGAGTTCACCGTATTTGACGGCGACGTGCTGTTTGAAGTGCATGGTCTGTTTATCGAGACAGATAGATTCAAGCAACTCATGTGCGGCATAGAGAATGGTGCCGCCTGGAGTTTCGTACACACCGCGCGACTTCATGCCGACAAGCCTGTTTTCAACCATATCCACAAGGCCGACGCCATTCTTGCCGCCGATTTTATTGAGCTTGTCGATAAGCTTTACAGCGCTCATCTTCTTGCCGTCGATTGCGGTGGGAATACCCTTTTCAAAATGAATGGTCACATAGGTCGACTTGTTAGGAGCCTTCCAGGGCGAAACGCCGAGCTCGCATATCTTGTCGTAATCGGGCTCATTTGCGGGATCTTCGAGATCTAAACCTTCGTGCGAAAGGTGCCATAGGTTCTTATCCTTGGAATAGTTGGTCTCCCTGTTTATCTTGAGGGGAATGTTGTGTGCCTCGGCATAGTCAATTTCCTCGTCGCGGCTCTTTATGTTCCATATTCTCCAGGGAGCGATTATGGTCATTTCGGGAGCGAAAGCCTTGATTGCCAGCTCGAAGCGCACCTGGTCGTTACCCTTGCCCGTGCAGCCGTGGCAGATGGCGTCCGCACCCTCTTTCTTGGCAATCTCCACAATTCTCTTTGCAATTATGGGGCGCGCAAATGATGTGCCGAGGAGATACTTATTCTCGTAAACGGCGCCTGCCTTCATCGTTGGATAAATGTAGTCCTCAATAAATTCC
>DVNU01000011.1 GCA_018714165.1 Candidatus Coproplasma excrementipullorum
AATTGCGTGGCGAAATGATTCCATAGCCAGCATTAAACCGCTTTCTTAAGTTTTGAGCCTCGCCAATATAAATAATTTCATTATCTACGACCCATAAATATACGCCCGCACAATCGGGCAAATCCATTTTAAATTTACAAAAACACGTAGTTTCGTCTATATTTTCTAGATATGTGTAATTATGATAATTTTTATACCTCAACTGTGGAGAATACAAAAGGGAACCATATTTATCCTTTATTAAAGTAATAGTACCGGCTTTACTAAAACGTAAACTTTTGAACCTAATGATCTGCTCAAATTCGTTTGAATCCACTCTCAATTTATTCACCTAAGTATTTAAAAATTTCTCTAAATCAGCAACAAACTTAGATTGTTGGCGCTTTAAATATCCCCTTAAAAACGGGTGAAGAAAGAATTTTTTGGCCTCAACTTTTTCAGTAAAAATTACGCGCGTATGGCCGTTCTCGTCAAAAAACTGACCTGTCCAGCGGCCCTTGATGTTGGCGTTGTCAATGTCAAATTCCCAAAAGTTGCACCTTTCCTGTCGTGTTGCAAAAAACCGCGTGACAAAACCCGATTTGTCGTACTCTTCAAAAGTTACATCGTCGACAATAACAACTTTTACAACATCGCTTCGCCATTCGGGATACAATGCAACGCAAGTCACTGCCCTCCAGACATCTTCTATTTTGCAATCAAACCGCGCTTGTATGGTGGCAATCATATTTACCTCACAAAAGCATAAAGCTTGGCATCATGCTCAACGCCGTTTTTGATTATGCCTTTGCGTAAAATACCCTCAAGGGTAAATCCACACTTTTCAAGAACGCGTGCCGAGGCAGTGTTTTCAGTAAAAATTTCAGCGAAAATGCGGTGTATGCCCTCATTTTCAAAAACTTTTTCAATAATGAGGGCAACGGCCTTAGGCATATAACCGCTGTGCCAATAATCTTTTCCTATGTAATAACCTATCGTAGCACTGTTGCTCTTGCAACCTGATTGAATTGTATAGGAAATACAGCCAATGACTTTTCCATCCAAAGTTATGGCAAAGCACTGCTCACCGCCGTTGGTCTGACTGTCCCTTGTATACTTTATAAATTGCCTTGCATTTTCTGTAGTATAGGGAAGCAGGGACAGCAAAAGATACCTCTGCACATCTTCGTCATTACATATCCGCATTATGGCCTCTGCGTCGTTATCATAAAACCTTCGCAACGAAACTTTATTGCTCATTTTTCTATCCTCTGCAAAATATCATCAATCTTTGCCGAAAGTTGCTCCAGATTACCATTATTATGTAAGACATAATACTTCGTAAAATTCAATTTATTGTAATCAAATTGATTATTAATGCGCGATTGTACATCACTTTCAGCGCAATTATCGCGTTTTGCCACACTTTCAATGCGATGTTTTTCATCGCGCAGAACAACTATAACGCCATCAAACAGCTCCTCTCCGCCGCTTTCAAACAGCAGCGGCACTTCGCAAAAACACAGCCCCCACGTCTCATCCGCGCGCCTGAACATTTCGGAGTAGATCGCGGGGTGTGTGAGTGCGTCAAGCTTTGCAAGTTTTTCTCTGTCGCCGAATACTATGGAGGAAAGTTTTTTTCTGTCCAGCCCGCCCTCTTCATTCAGAATGTCGCCGAACTTATCGCACAGCTTTGCAAGGAATTTTTTATCCTTAATTAACTCCGCATATATTTCGTCGCACGAAAATACAGGATAACCTTTTTGCGCTATAATCTTTAAAACAGTGGACTTCCCGCTGCCTATGCCGCCTGTTACGGCAATTTTTTTACTTTGCTTCATACCAGTTCTTGCCCATATGAACATCTACGCTCAATGGCACATTTAATTTAACAGCATTCTCCATTTCAGATTTGAGAATGTCCACGGCCTGTTCAGCCTCCTCTTTAGGACAGTCGAGAACTAGTTCGTCGTGCACCTGCAAAATAAGTTTGGCTTTCAATCCCTCTTTATTGAGGGCGTTGACGACATTTATCATTGCAATTTTGATAATGTCCGCGCTTGAGCCCTGCAGAGGCATATTCATTGCGGCGCGCTCGCCGAACTGTCTGATATTGTAGTTGCTTGAATTGATTTCGCGGATATAGCGCTTCCTGCCCGTCAGCGTGGCAACATAGCCGTTCTTCTTGGCAAAGTCGACGTTGGACTGCATATAATCTTTCACCGCACTGTAAGTTTTAAAATAATTTTCGATGTAGTCGCGCGCAGTTTTTACGGGGATGTCGAGATTTTTGGCCAGTCCGAAATCGCTGATGCCGTAGATTATGCCGAAATTGACCGCCTTTGCGTCCGAGCGCATTTTATGAGTGACCTGCTCAAGGGGCACGCCGAACACCTGGGAAGCTGTTACCGCGTGAATGTCTTTGCCGTTGTTATAGGCTTCAATCAGCTCCTTACAGCCCGAAAAATGAGCGAGCAGTCTCAGTTCAATCTGCGAGTAGTCGGCATCAATGAACACATTGCCGTCGCGCGGAATAAACAATTTGCGCAGTTCCCTTCCCTCGTTTTCGCGGATGGGAATATTCTGAAGATTTGGGTTGGCGCTGGAGAGCCTGCCTGTAGTCGTCACCGTCTGATTGTATGTGGTGTGCACAAGCTTTGTTCGACTGTCAATCAGCGGACGAAAGCCCTCAACATAGGTCGAATAGAGTTTCTGGTACTGTCTGTAGCTCAGAATGAGTTGAACCGCGGGACTTTCGTCGGCCAGTTTTTCCAAAATTTCAGCGCTGGTTGAATATTTGCCGTTCTTGTTCTTTTTGCCTGACTTAAGTCCTAGCTTTTCAAACAACACCTGGCCGAGTTGCGAGGGTGAATTGATATTGAATGTGCACCCGCACGCCTCGTAAATTTTACCCTTCAGCTCTTCAAGTTTGGCACTGTATTCTCTTGAGAAATTATCCAGCGCGGCAATATCTACCTTTACGCCCGCGCGCTCCATATCGAACAGGACAAAAATCAGCGGCTTTTCGATATTTTCGTACAGCTTGCGCGAGTCGTCCTCATCGAGTTTGAGGGTAAATTTGTCACGCATAATACTTAATATATATGCCGAATAAGTGCCATCATAGCCGTAATATTCGCAGAGTTCCGAGATGCTTTGACTCTGGTCAAAGAAATCGGCAATATATTTCATTACGGAAATGTCGTCGAACGCGCAATCGATCCCCCCGCCTTCATATTCAATTTCGTGCAGAAATTTCTTTAAATCATATACGGTCAGATGCGCATTTTTGTTTACCAGAATATTTTTAACAACCTCGTAAAAGTCAGAAGCCTGAACGGAGCCTAAAAGGTCGCGACTGATCTGACACTCATATTGTCTGTCAAAGGCATAAATTCTGACAACATCCTGACTTGTATCTATGAAAAACTGACCGTCGCGGCAGCAAAGTTTTTCAAGCGCGGCAACATCGTCGATAACCTCGCGCTGAGGATACTCCAACTCAGGAGCAGACTCAGCCCTACTCTCTTCGGTGAAAATATCAAGTGTCAGAAGGCTTTTGAACTCCAGCTTTGTGAAAATGTCCTTAACTTCGGGGGAGTATCTGTCGCTCACAGTGCAATCTTCTAGATTAGCGCCGATCTCGCAATTCCTGTCAATTGTGGCGAGTTTATACGAAAGGTAAGCGCTCTCCCTTCCGTCGATAAGTTTTCTTTGCAGGGCGCCCTTTATGGAATCGATATTATCATAGACACCGTCCAACGAGCCGTAAGTCTGCACAAGGTTTAAGGCTGTCTTTTCGCCAACGCCCGGTACGCCGGGGATATTGTCCGACTTGTCGCCCATGAGCGCCTTTAAATCTATAATCTGCCCGGGCTCCACACCCACCTCGGCCACAAAATTATCCTTATCGAGCTTCAAAAGGTCGCTGACGCCGCGCTTTGTGAAGTAGACGTCCGTCCTGTCGTCGACTAGCTGATAGCTGTCCCTGTCACCTGTGTAAATATAGCTATGCACGTCGAAGCGGTTGGAGAGCGTGCCGATTATGTCGTCGGCCTCTATCCCCTCTTTTTCGAACATGGCAATATTCATGGCCGAGAGCAGACTTTTAAGGGGTTCAAGCTGAGCCGCAAGCTCCTGGGGCATGGGACTGCGCGTCGCCTTGTAGCCGTCGTACATCTTATGCCTGAAGGTGGGCGCCTTCAGATCGAACGCAACGGCCATATATTTAGGCTTGACGTCGCTTAAAATTTTGAGCATCAGCTTTACAAACCCAAAGATTGCGTTTGTGGGCTGACCGTCCTTTGTTGTGAATACGGGAGTCGCGTAAAATGCGCGGTTGAGCAGGCTGTTGCCGTCTATCAATACCAGTTTGTCCATAAATTAATTAAAATTACTTGATTTTTATTTGTCGTTATTATATAATATTTAAGGATGCGCCGCTGTGGTGGAATTGGCAGACGCGCTGGACTCAAAATCCAGTGGTAGCGATACCATACCGGTTCGACCCCGGTCAGCGGCACCATATTTATGATTGCAACGGATTTTATCCGTTGCAATTTTTATATCATTTTATTGAAAAGAGCGGCGCAAAAGGAGCGACGCTCTCTGTTATTTTTCATCTTCGGATCCTTCTCCGTTCTGCGCCTGACCGTCGCCCTCGCGCAACAGCCTGACAATTTTAATTATCTGCTTTACAATAAACGGCAACGCCACTACGGCAATTAAAATGAGTATGCCGTACTGCATTATAAAGCTGAAGAACGCTCCCCAGCCAGACGAGTGAAAGACGCATAGACCGACGAAATTTTCTTCCGTGACGGGGTATTCGTCCTGTGCCGCATTGTTAATTCCACGCGTTATTATGCTCAGCGAGCCGCCCTCACCGACGACTATCTCCTCGGCCATATGAACAACATTCTGTCCGCGTATGGCCGAATCGAATCCCTCGCCCGCCACAAATACGATATAGTCGCCCTCTTCAACGTTTTCAATACCCTCGTGGGTAAAAATTATAAGATCCCCCACGCTTATTTCGGGTTCCATCGAATTGGTCATGACGATGCCGAATGAATAACCGAACAAGCTGACATCCCTGTCCTGCACCCTGGCAATTACAATGCTCACCACAACATACGCCGTCAGCGCGACAATCAGCGCCGTGAAAAGCGTTGCGATGAGCGATAAAACTTTTCTCTTCTTCAAATCAGACTCCGTCGTCCCCTTCGTCGCGCACTTTAACAACCATCTGAACCTTCTTTTCAGTCTTGACTTTGCGCGCGGCGCGCTCTTCCCTGTACGATTTTTTAAGCTTTTCAAGCTTGGCCCTCGCACGCTCTTCCTTGCGCTGGGCCTTTTCGAGATCCTCCCACTTGAGCTTAGTGAGCATTGCGCGCCGTCTGACGCGCTCCATCTGCTTTAAAATTTCCTTGCGCTTTCTGGTAAGGTCGGACTTTTCGATCTTGTCCAGGCTCTCCTCGGCAAACTGCTCGATAATATCCTCAAACAGTTCGTCATTGATGCGCGAAACAGCGCGGTAGAATTTATTGAAATTTACATTGAGGTCGCGCTCGATAACAATTTCATTCTCAGCCGCAATTTTTATGAGCTCGTCCTTCATTCTGCGGAAGTAGTACTCGTTTATACTCTCAGGCCCCGCAGACTCCTTTGATCTGTCAAAATTTGGCGTGAACGTGTAGTTTGTAATCAGCTTGTATTGCTTTTCTTCGCGCTCAACATAGGGAATGTTTGCAAACTTCTCGCGAGAGATAATGTTTCTGTCGAGCATATTTTTCAGGCTGATACCGGCAATCATGGCAAGATCGTCGTAATAATCGCCATCGACGGGCAGATTTTTGTCCTTTACGTCAACAGAATAGCCCACATTTGTATAGGCAGAAATAAATAACCACAGCTTATAGCAGTTGTTGTAATCGACATTCTTCATCAGAAGATTTGTCTTCTGGATGGGCGGACGGACTACCTTTTTGCCGCTCAGCGCCTTCATAAAGTCGGTTGACTGCAAAATGCGCAGGCGCTTGCGGATATTTTCAACGCGCTCAAACAAGTCCTTGTTGCGCTCAACTTCGGCGCTGCCTGCGGGAGGCTCCTGTATCTGAAGGCGTATATCGCAGGTAAACTTGCTGTCGCCGTAGTCAAACTTTGACTTCAGGCAAAGGTTTGTCATTGTAGAGATATCCATCTTCCCGTCGAGGTCACGGTGGCGCTGCTCTACAAACAGAACAAGCCTGTTTATCAGCGCGCAGATGAAGCGATTTTCATATATGCCGATGTCGTCTTCGAGATAGGACACGAGCAGTTTGTTTGGCATAACATCGCCCCTCTCGTCAATGTTGCGGATATACTGCGAGTGTGAAGCAAGGTGCCTCACCGTGCGCGAGGTAACACGGCGGGCCTTGGCCACGTCGACGATGTCGTCCTCCTCGGCGATGAACCTGCGCGGATTGCGCACGATCTGTTCTATGGAATAGAGCGCGCTCTCTATAGTCAGAATCCAGCCGTCATCGAGCATAACGGCCTGGGAAACGCTGTTGTGCAATATTTCGTTGTCGCCGCCGTGTATGGCCGCGAGAAAATTATTTATAACCTCGCCGTCGCCGACAAGCCCGTCAAAATATTTATTGATAGCCGTTCTGTCCATTTTACACCCTCTTACAAAATCAGCCTAACTTACGTTAGGCTGAACGCATTTTTAAGTTAATTTCTGCAATTCGGCTACATATTCAAGACAATATGTCATAACGCCCACGCCGAACTTATCATTGAAGAAAGCCGTCAGCTCGTTGAGTTCCTTAGTCAGGAACGGCAGATTGAGCGATTTGAACTTGCGCAGAATTTTGGAAGCTATGATGAAATCCACGCCGCCGAGCTCCGTACCTCCGCACGCCATATAGACGGGCACAAACAGAGTGAGCTGTTTTAAAATACGGTTGCCGAAGCTGATTTTGAATTTGTCGCGTATGAACAGGTCGAATTCTTTAATAAGCTCGTGCGTCCTGTCCGACAGGGCAAAATCATTTCTGGCCTTCTCGAACAGGCTTTCAAGATACCCGTACGAGCAGGTGTAGCTTTCGGTGAGAGGCGCGTCGAAATAATCCGCCCTGGAGTTAAGTTCCAGCGTAACAGCACGGTCGTAGACCTTATCGGTGATCGAGAACGTCGAGTCGTCGTTGTTCGCCGTGCCGACAAACCAGATATTCTGAGGTACCAAAAACTTGCCGTAGACGACGTTTTTAGGGTCGGTGGGCTGAGGCGAAGCGACAAGGTCGATCTTCCACTCTGCCACGTCGGGCATCTCCATTATTGACAGGAAGTCGGCAAAATAATATTCTATACGCGCCAGATTCATTTCGTCCAGCACGACGAAGTTGGGGTCTTCGCGCATAGATGCCTCGTAAATGGCCGCGAGGAAATCTGTTTCGTTAAATTTTTTGGTGAATTCGTTATAGTAACCTATGAGCTCTGCCCTGTCGCGCCACGAAGGCTGAACAGATATAAGCGCGGCATTATTATTGAAGAACTTGCCCATCGCATAGGGCAGCGACGTTTTACCGGTACCGGATATACCCTCAAGAATGATTATTTTAGAGGTGGCCATTCCTGCTATGTATCTGCGGATGGTCTCTTCGGTGTAATACAGTTTCAACTGCGAAGCGGCGTAGTTGACAAATTTTGTTACAAGCTGGGGCAGAGTGAGCAAATCATCATCGTGCATATAGATGATGTTGGGGTCTGCCTCGTATTTTTCATCGATATTGATGAGCTTGGTAAACCGTGACGCGCCGGCCTCAGACGATTGCTCGCCTTCGGGCAACGCCTCGCCGCCGCTTACGCCCGCTTCAAGCGAGGGCTGAAACTCTACCGTGCGTATGTCCTGTCCGAGTTTTAGGGCAAAAATTTTGCTCTTTTCCTTTACAAGTTCATTTGCCTGTTCCTTAAGCCTCGCCACTTCCTCCAACAGCATATCCTTGTCCACTTCGCGGGCGCGGAATACAAAATAGCGCCTTATCAGCTGAACAAGCCTGTAGCAGATGAAAAACAGCAGGGCGATGTTGGCCGCCGAGACAATTATTAGGCATATCCAGCCCCACACGTCGAAGCTTGAGACATGTTCGCCCAGGTTGACGCAATAGCCTATTGCGTCCTCAATGAGCAGTTTATAGATATTGTAGAAAAACTGACTTATGAAATACCATACGTTTTGCAGCCAGTTCCACAAAAATTCAACGTAGTACGCAGCAAAATTAGCCATAATCTGTCCCTTATCATTTTTTATCCGCGCGCAGCGCGCCAAGGCGCGCTGCGCGCGCTATAATTCAACTTTTATTCCTCTCCGTCCGCGTCAGCTTGCCCGTCGGTCCCGCCCTCATCGTCGGAAGGCTGAACCGCAGTCGCCTGCGTCCCCTCCTTGGCCAGTTCGGCAAGAATTTCCTGTCTCATTCTCTCCTTTTCCTCGGCCTTGAGCTTTTCATTCTCTATAGCAGACTCGGCAGTCTGCTTTGCCTTTTCCTTTTTAATCACAAGCACAAGATTGACTGCAAAATAAATTACAACCAGAAGCGAAGGCACGAGCACGAAGGTGCAGAAGCCGCCGAACGAACTCATAAAAAGAACAAAGTTGCCCAGACCTTCGATTTTGCCCTCGTACACTCCCACAACATTATCTGCCAAAACCGTCTCAGTCACGCTGTCGGGGTTGTTGTCGCCGTGGGTGACGTACCAGCCGTTGTTGCTTTGCTGAATTCTGTGGGTGTTTAAAACATAGTGGTCATCTTCGGTGATTTCGTTGGTGCGGAAGGTGATAATCGTGCCCTCTTCAAGGCTCTGCGCCTCCTCGGTATCAACCGTTCTGATTATTATAAGGTCGCCCGCGCTGAAGTTGTCCTCTCCGTCGCCGGCCATCGAATTGGTCTGAACGGCGAGATAGGATTTGCCGAAGATTACCGTGTAACCTTCGTATCCGCTCGCCCGCGACGAAATCATGCTCACCGCAAAAATAATTGCAATTGCAAGGATTATCAGCACAATTGCGTCTACGACGATATTGAGCGCCTTTTTGGCTTTTACCGACATTGTCATTTTAATTTATCCTTAATGCGCCGCGGCTTCGGCGCGTAAATATATACCTATATTATTTTAACATACTTTTCACAATTAATCAATAGTTGGTGCAAAGTTTTTGCGACAAATTGTGCGAATATTTCAACGTTATTCTTTCTGCTTCTAACAAATCCGAAGCACTTTCCCCCGTTTGTCATTTCGACCGAAGGAGCGCTCCGCGCGCCGAAGCGGAGAAATCTGTCAGTAGAACATGGTCTACAGTAAGACAAGTACGGACACATCGACCAAGTATTACAGATAGATTTCTCGACTACGCTCGAAATGACAGAGCGAAAAGTCGACCAGAGGCCTTTGACTCCAGTCGAAATGACAGAGTAGTGTGGTCGACCGCTGGTTAGTCGCAAGATAGGCCCGACCTGAATTATCGGGCAAGATTGCGGAGTAAGGCCGCGGCGACACGCCGCTCAAAATGACAGAGTGGAGCAGTCGACCCTCGCGGATACTCACACCACCCTTGCCCCCCTTTGGTTAAAGGGGGGACGGTTTGACATAGGAAAACCGAGGGGGGAATCGCTCATACAAACCGTTGTTTTTCCATTCCCCCTTTTGTGTCTCGCCGTCATCAAGGTAAAAGCATGGCGGCTCGGTCACCGCAAACACGTGACATATGCGTTAGCTCATCTCGTATTGCACAAACAGCGGGTAACCGCTGTTTAAAGAACTGCAATACTCGTCCTTGTCTAAGGGGGGACAAGACTTTGGGAATGTTTCGTCCGTCCTCATCCAAGGGAGGGCGTGTATAACGTATTACCCTTGCCAAAGGCGGTTATGTCAATCTCCACATCCCTGGTCAGCACCTTAAAATGTATGCCGTGGTATTTTTCGTCCTTTATGTCAGTAAAGGCCTTGTTGAGCAGATTTACCAGCCTGTTCCATTGATTGCGGTATTTTGTAACATAGCCCTTAATTTCTGCCTTGAGATCGGAAACCTGCTGTCTGCGCGCGGGATTCCCAGGATAAAATAAATCTTCAAATAACATCTGTTCTCTCCTTGTATAAAAAAATTATTGCGTTTTAAAAATATCCCCGCGCGGCGCGCCGCGCGGGGAAGTTGCTTATTGATTAAATTATTTTTCTTTCAATGTTATGTGTGGTCAACAAGACTAAACCGTACAGATATAGAAAGTTGTGTTGCATCAACGTTGGATGCTGTGCATGCTGTATCCTGCCCTTCAAACCATATATACATATGCAAGGCTACCGGCGTACTTTCAGTAATTGAATCTATGAGTTCAACTGCAGTAGCGCTCTCTATTTTGGTTCCAGTTTGATTTAAAGTGGGTGCAGTTGCTAATGATGAAGGAGTGCCATCGGTATCGATAGCCACTATGGGCCCTTTATTTTCACCATATGCTGCACCATTTGGAGCAAACCAAACAGTAGTACCAACATCAGAAGTATTTTCAGTAACAAATAAAATTCTCAATGAATTATGAATACCAGGCTTACTGCCATTAATGGCTACAGATACCTGAATATCTTTGGTACTTGATTCTTCAAGACCTTCGGCCTGAATCCATAAATTTTTTGCAATGTAATCATTCTTAACGGTCGCTTTTTCAAATACGCTGGCCGAATTCACATCTACATTACCGCTCGTATTTGTTATATCATTTCCAGCAGTTTTTAATTTATAAAAATCGGGGTCGCCATAACTGCTGCTCCAACTTGCTACGCCATCAGATGAACAAGGCACCGCACCGGTTAAACTTGCATCATCTAATGAGAGAGAAGTTACAAATCCGGAAGTGGAGTCCGTTTCGCTTACCCAAAGTGAATTACCGGAAGTAACCGATACATTCATTCCGGTCACATCAACAGTGTTGTTTGTAGCGAACCATGCGAATGTGGAGCCTGCGGAGAGTGCTACGGCTGCCACTAACGCTGCGGTTGCGCCTACAATTTTTTTTGTCGCTTTCATTAATTTTTCTCCTTTTTACTTTTTTTATTTTTACGGTTAAAACCGCGAAAGCCTTGATTTTGCGGCGTGTCGCCGCTGCCTTACTCCGCAATCTTGCCCGATAATTCAAACCGGGTCTATCTTGCGGCTAACCAGCGGTCGGCTACTCCACTCTGTCATTTCGAGCGTAGTCGAGAAATCTATCTGTAGCGCTTGGTCGGTGTATAAGTCCGTACTTACTTTGCTGTCGACCGTGTTATTGCCGATAGATTTCTCCGCTTCGCTCACGTTCGTTCGCTTCGGTCGAAATGACAATCAGGATGTTTTTGCAGATGCGGAGCATCTGCAAAAGGGACCCCTTTGTTCGAGCTAAATTGAATTGTTAAATTTTATCAATGTCCGACGAAATCTATGGAAAGTTTTGCGCGCTCGCCGAAGATGTGTGACGTGCACTGCTCGTCATTGCCCTCCAGCCAGAGGACGACGGTGTACTTAATCGCCGCGCCCGCCGCAAGATTGCGGAGACCTAAGTCACCTTCGCGCCTGAAAATGCACGTTTCCGACTCAAAATCTACGCTGTCGTAATTTACGGTCAAGGATGAATCCTCTAACAGGGCATCGTCGTGCCAGGGGTGTTCGGGGTCTTCGGCTTTGGCATACACGGTATAGGTATTGTCCGTGAGCAAGGGCGAGCCTTCAATAAACATCACGCGCAGAACGTCGTCGATGTGGTGGTCGTAATCGTTATAATTGGTCATCAGCCCGTCGAGATTCATTATAATGTCGATGTCGACGGCGCGTTCGGAATTGTTGACCAGCCAGAAGCTGAAAGCTGAATATGTAAAGTTGGTGCCCGACTGGTCGTAATAAGTGCCGAAATGCTGACCGGAAAGCTGGGCGATATTGTTGGGAATGTTGTATTCGTTGTTATTTTCGGAATCGTAGAGATAATCTTCGTAACCGGGAGCCAGAGGATCGAAGGAACTGTTTGTCTGACTGCCGACAAAGGGAACGGAGAGCACGGATGTCTGGCGGGACAAGTCCTCCTGCATGGTCAAAGATAAGCGGACATCGCCCTCCTCCTGAGTGCGGATGACAAAGTTCTGCGCTTCATCGGCATAAACGGTAAAACCAACGAATATAAGAGAAATTGCCAACGCAATCGGTATGACCATTCTGGACACTTTAAACCATTTAAGGCGTTTTTCCCATCTCAGTCGCTTCAAAACTCAATCCCTCGCGCAAACCGCGCACATAAATTTTTGCGGAAATGCGAACGGCTTACGAATAATTTGTTTTAAACAAAAAAAAGCCAAAACAACTTTTGTAAAAAGCGGCTTTGGCAACTGACGACCATACCGCATATTGCGGGTTAGGCTCTAAAGCTTTGCGTCCTGCACTTTCGCGCAGTTTGCTATTATCAATGTATTAAATTCACCGGCCCCTTATCGTCAATATTATAACACCGAGCGTTTTATTTTGTCAATAGTATTTTAACATTTTGTGAAAAATAGGCAAAAAATGGTTTTATAATACAGACGTTTTCAGTGTTATGATTGGGCAGATTTGATTGGTATTTGCTGAGAGCCGCGGCGGCGCGTTTGCGGGCGCGCCGCCGCGGCTTAAGGCTCATTTCAAATACCCGTCATAGGGCAGGGGCTTGCCGAAGTAGTAGCCCTGGCCGTAGTGGATTTTAAGCTCCTTTACATAATTATATATAACGTCATTCTCCACGCCCTCGGCAACGATTTTACAGTTCTTGCGGTCGGAGAAGCCGACGAGCGTTTCCACAACGCCGCCGATTAAAAAGTCGTCCTGCGCCTGTTCAATAAACTTTTTATCGAGCTTTATCCAGTCGAAGTTTATATTTTCGAGGAGCTTCAGCGAGGACATCTCCAGCCCGAAGTCGTCCACGGCGATTTTAAAGCCCATCTGCGTGAGTTTTAAAATGTTGGATGAGACTTCGGGAACTTTGTCGAACATAGAAAATTCAACTATTTCAAGGCAGATGTTTGCCGCGGGGACGCGATATTTCTTATAGATTTTGCGTATTTCCTCGGCCAGATGGGGATACATAAGCTGTTTGGGCGAGAGGTTGAACGAAAAAATTGCTGCACGCGCCTGCGCGCCGTGCTCCCTTTCGTAGCGGGTGAAGTCCTTCAACATCTCTTCAAAAGCCCACAGCCCCAGCCAGTTGACGTCGCCAGTCTGCTCCATTATGGGCAGGAATCTGTCAGGCGTTAAAATGCCGCGTTCGGGGTGCTGCCAGCGCACCAGCAATTCGTATGCAACGGGGCGATTTTCCGATAAATCGTAAATGGGCTGATAGTATAAAACAAATTGTTTCTGAGCAATTGCCCGGCGTATCTCCTGATACTGCTTGTATTCCTCTGTCTGCTGTTCGGCCAGCTCGCGCGAGTAGATCGAAAAGAGGTTTACCCCCTCCTTTGCAGAATTGGCAAGCGCAATCTGAACGTTTTGCAGAAGGTCTGCCGCGTCGGTACTGAATTCGTTGTTTGCGGCAAAGCCGACGTTGACCGTGATATTGATTTTAGCGCGGCTGATGAGCGCTATCGGCTTGATGACTTCCTTTATCGTTATTGTGGCGATATTGGTCATTGCCAGGCCGTCGAGGTCTTCGGGAATAAAAACGATGAATTGGTCGACATCGTACAGGCAGAGCTTTGAGCCGTGGGGAATGGCGCGGATGAGCCGCTCCTTTATGGTAGACATCACCCTCTTCATCTGCTTTTCGCCTATTGAGGCGCACAGGGTAGCTTCGTCGTTGACGCGGATGAGCATTACGGCGAAATGGGTGTCCTCGTCGGCTATGGAATAGGCGTGCGCGAGCATCTGGGTGAATACCGCGCTGTCCAGCTCGTTTATGTTATATTTTTCGGCAATATAACGGTTCCTGTCCTTCCTGATGCCGCGGACAAGAAAGAAAATGGCGACGGCACAGAGAATGAAGAACAGAATGACGAGAAAGATTTCTACGCCCGGCTGGAGATTGAGTTGGAGTAAAGAATAGCGCATTGCTTTTCCCCTTTATTCGTTACTTTGCAAATTTTGGCTGTTTTATCTGTGAAAGTTGTGCGTTTTTCGCCGCGGCGGCCGCCTCGTAATCGAATGTGTCGATAATCTTTAAGGCGTCTTCTGGCTTCATCGACCTGCCGATAAGCCAGCCCTGAACGGTGTCACACCCAAGAGCTTTCAGCATATCGTACTCCTGCGGCGTTTCCACGCCTTCACAGATAGTCTTGCATCCGATAAGCTTTGCAATGTTATTGATAAATCTGATTATAGCCTGGCTGGCCTTATCCTTTGCTACGCCGCCTACAAATTCTTTGTCAATCTTTATTGCAGAGATTGGAAGCTTTTTGATATACAACAGCGACGAATACTCTGTACCGAAGTCATCGAGGTGTATTTCAATGCCGTTATTTTTTAATATGGTGAGCTTGCGGAGAGTTTCTTCAAAGTTGTTCATGAGGAAACTTTCAGTAATCTCAACACACACGGAGCCGGGCTTGAGGTCGTATTTTTTAAATATACGCAAGAAGTTTTCGGTAAAGCCAGCCTGCATGAGCTGAACGGGAGAGACGTTGAGCGAAATGCTGACCCCCTTGCTCTCAAGCTGTTTGGCAAAGCGCATACCCGTGTCGAATATGAAATCACCCAGCTGAACCATTGCTCCGGTGCGCTCGGCATAGGTAATGAAGGAAAACGTGTCGACGTTTACGCTCCAACTCTTCTTTACCCTGAACAGCGCCTCAAAACCGTCTATGCGGCCGAGGGAGATGTTGTATTGTGGCTGATATTCAAGTTCGAACGCGCCCTCGGTCAACATCTGTTTTATGTCGTACTTGATGAAGTACTTTGCATAAACGCTCTTCTGCGACTCGTGATATACAAGGAAGTCAGCAATCTTTGTATCGATACACCGCTGAAGAGCGGCTTCCGCAGCCTGAAGAGCATAGCCGAAATCGTGCGGCGGCATTGACTCATCGCAGACGGCAAACCCCGAACGCAGTTCGGCCGAAAACAGGTTGTCCTCTATCTTTATGGGCTGGCCGAGATACGCAAGGCGATCGCTCATTTCCGAGAGAACAGCATTGAAAGAATTGCCGTCGGGATAGGCTATGCCTATTCTGCCAAAGTCGAGCTCATATACGTACTTGAACTTTTCCTGTGCCTTGCGGATGACCTCCTTCTGTACGCTGAGGGCCATTTCCTTGCCGAAAAGCGCACTTATGCGGTTGAGGTTGGTTATGACGATTATGCCGATCAGCGTGCGCTTGCCACGGTGCGAAAAATCATCATATGCCTTTGAGAGCGACGCTTTTGCTTTGCCCGTCGAAGTTATTTCGCCGCCCTCGGAAGAGGCCGCGTCGACGGCGCCAGTAGAATTTTTAATTTCATCTGCGCGGACAATAAGTTTTTTATCACGCTTATCGACGGTGAAAGAGAGCGTCTTTTCCCCCTTTACGCCGTTGACGTTGATCAGATTGTATCCGCCGTTGTCATATTTTGAAAAGTCGACGTCTATCTTTGTTATCGCGCCGAAATCTCTGCGGAATCTGCCGTTGTATCCGGTTATGCTACCGTCTTTGCCGACGGTAAATTTGTATGCATGTCTGGGGGTGAAAGCGCGGTATCCCGCCCAGTTGACGTAGAAAATAAACGCGGTAAGTATGAATATGCCCGCAATGATGAGGTATGCTACCATATTCGAAACAAGTCCGTCTATCGCCGCCTGTCTCGTAGTAAAATCATCGACGAGCCCAAGGCGGTAATAGCCGCCCAGCTCTGCCGAGCTGAATATATAGGTTGCGTCGTCGAGAGTGAAAGTTCCTGAAGCCCTGACATCAAGCCCAAGGTCGGCAAGCGAGCCAGACAGAGCCCAACCATCGCCAACAACTTCGCCGCCGCTTGCCTCGCGGTACAGCACATAGCCGTCGCCCACAAGTTCCCTCAGACTTTCCTGTATATCTGCCGAAGAATAATCCGCATCGACACCGAGAGTTGCCCTTGCCCGTTCGGCCACGCCGTAAACGGTGTGCTCATACTCCGCGTATACCTCTTCATAGACATAATTGACATAGCTGTTGTATATAAGCGATCCGCATATAATTTCTACAATAACAATGATTATGCCTGTAAGAACGGCTTTGAATATCGTGGCTTTATTGAGTTTGCTGAAGAACGATGACTTTTTCAAAATTTTCCCTCTGCAAGCACTGTTTCAATAGTTATGCATATATCATTATATATTATAACTGCAATTTACAACAATGTCAAGGTCGTTTGTGAAATTTGCACATCAAATGTTAAATATATAACCCCCTCCGTCCGCACTGCGGACGGAGGGGGTTATCATTTCTTTTACATTAAATCTTCAAGTATGAGTTTATCTGCCACAAGGGCGATGAATTCGGAATTGGTGGGGCGTTCACTCCCTATGTATACCCTCACCCCGAATATGGCGTTTATCGCATCCACCCTTCCGCGGTTCCATGCAACTTCAATGGCGTGGCGTATGGCGCGCTCGACCTTGCTGGCCGTGGTATTAAACTTTTTTCCTATTTCGGGATACAGTTCCTTGGTCACGCTGTTTATAATGGCGGGATTTTCTATCGCCATCTTTATGCCTTCGCGAAGGTACTGGTATCCCTTTATGTGAGGCGGAATTCCTATGGAGATGAATATGTTGCTTATCTTTTCGTCAAGCGAGGCCGCGCGGCGCTTGTCGCGCACTTCGGCCGAAACGTTGTAAGTTGGCGCTCTTTCATTTAATACATCGTTTATCCTCTGCGCCACATTTTCAGCCGAAACAGGCTTGACGAAATAATACTTGGCTCCGCGGGCAATGGCAGTGTTGATTATCTTGTCGTCGCCGAAATTGGACACGACTATCGCCGAGCAAGACAGCTTGTTCTGTTTTATGTAGTCCATCACACCGAACCCGTCGGTTCCGCTGAGCACGAGATTGAGCACAACCACATCGGGCTTAAACTGGTTGATGAGGCTTATGCCCACATTTCCATTGCCGCTCATCCCGCAAACGTTGAACAGGTCGCTCTGTTCAAAATAGTTCTTGAGTTCATTTGCAAACTCTTCGCTGCTGTCTAAAATTACAATATTGACGTTTTTCATTTATTTTTCGCTCCGTTTTTGAATTGGTAAATAAATTATATTACCAAATTTTGTAAAAGTAAAGCTATTTTGTAAAATAAATTGTTCAATATTGTAACTAATTTTATACAATAATAAGTTATTTTGTCGAATAATGTCGATTATTCAGCTGTGATGATATCCACGTACTCGTCGTAGGTGACGTTTTTATCGAAAGTTTTGGTGCCGTTTATCTCGATTATCCTGTTTGCGACGGTATTCATCAACTCCTGGTCATGCGAAGTGAACAGCATACAGCCCTTAAAGTTTTTCATGCCGTTATTGAGCGCCGTTATCGATTCGAGGTCAAGATGGTTGGTTGGTTCGTCAAAGATCAGAAAGTTGCCCCCTTCAAGCATCATCTTTGCAAGCATACACCTCACCTTTTCACCGCCTGAGAGCACCTTGGCCTGCTTTAATGCCTCTTCTCCGGAAAATAACATTCTGCC
>DVNU01000012.1 GCA_018714165.1 Candidatus Coproplasma excrementipullorum
ACGATTATTCAAAATTTATAAATTTATACATAGTTTAATCGCCTCGATCGCCTTTTGCCCGAAGATCCACTCTTTGCATATTTACTGTCGCCAGACCGTGGCTTACAGACGTTCTCATCAAAACACAACAGAGGCGGCGCGTGCCTGAAGGGCAAGCGCCGCCTCTGTAAAAAGACTATAAAACTGAGAAATCCGGAAACACCCTCCACTGCTTTAAACTTCAACAAGCTTATAACCCATTGCAGTTATTTCACTGTAAAGACGATCAAGATCCATATAATCGTACTGGTACACATTATACAGATCGCGCAGTCTGGAATCGTCTGCGGGGACAGCATCAAAATCCTCGTCCGGGTACATAAGCCCGAACTTGAACCTGATAAGTTCATTGAGCCCGTAATATGTAGTAAGACAGGCGTGACGCTTGCGTACGGTATCTTTATGAGGCACGGAAAGTCTGACACCGCCATCCTTGTCTTCACTCTCCTTTACGACCATATCCTTCTTTTGCATCTGAGTGTAATCATACAAAATATATAAAGCGTTCCAGCGCGAATGTTCAATGAACGCAAGCAAGTTTGACGACTGGGTGTCGAAAAAGAAATTAACGTCAGAATAATTGTCGGCCTTGCCGCTGTTTACATAACGTTCATTGAATTTATCCTGAGATACGCCGCGGTCATCCACTCCGCCGCGCTTTACCATGTCAAACCCCAGCAAATTGAGCTTGAACGGCAAATTGAGGGCATGGTAGAGGTTTGATGCCTGTTCTATCATAGGGCGGCTCTCCCAGCTGGCGCGCATAAGTTCGCGACGAACAGGATCCTTTAAACTCTCGCTCAGCGCCGCGTCCTGCTGTTCAACCGGCAGCTTTTTCATATCTGAAAGCCACTTTGGCGGATTTTCTATTGTATCATACATCATATTTATCCGGCGTGCCAGTTCGGAGAGATCATCGTTTACAATGCATCCGTGCGTATATATGTCGCTCTCATCGCCGAAATAAATTATACCGTCGTCGCCGAATCTTTCGGCGCTGCTCTTTGTCCTTACAAATATGCGGTAGTTTCCTCCTTCGGGCAAAACGCGTTTGATCGTCTGCGCGTAGGATGCATCCTCCAAATCGGAATTAAGCGATACGATAAAGTACGTATAGCTGTTGTCAGTCACCAGCGTTCTGAATTTTTTCTTGGCTTCGACGGAATTGATATCGAGTTGCTTTACTTCGGCTATATCGCATATCCTTTCAGGCTTGGGGAAATCGCAATTTTTAAAATCTTCATCAAACTCGTATGCGATGCGCGAGAAGAATTCATTATGCAGAGCCACATCCCTGTTGTCATAGATGTAATAATGAACAGGCTTTACGGCAAAACGCCGCCCATGCTGAACGGCAAACTGGAACTGCATAGCGCACATTCTGAAGATCTGGTAATTCATTTTCCCAAACCCTACAAAAACAACATTGAGTTCTTTATCGTTTTTTAAAGAGAAATTTTCATTATAAAAGCTGCGCGGAATATATTTTGTTAAAGGATATTGCCATACAAACTGTCTGGCAACAAGTTCATGTCGGCTAAAGCAATTCATATAGGCCTCCACTTTGCCATTCGCCTCCGCAATAAGTCTCTCTTTGACAATCTTAACCTCAGACTGGTCGGCCTCCATACTAAGGGTAACTCTAAATCCGGCCCGTTTGACCTCTATAAATTCCTCAATAATCTTTGAATAAGAAATATTTCCTCCGCGAAAAAATATTATGTTATATTCGCCCGACCCCAGCTTCTTTCCCAGCTCATTCAACGAACAGGCGAGAACCGTAACTTCGTTTTTCAACAGTTCTCCATAGCGGTTGCGCGCAATACCGGGCGCCAGCATCAGGCAGTCCCTGTTGGCTTTTAAATACTTTAATGAGTCGCTGCAATCGCCTATAACTATATCACACCCCTTTCTCAAGAGCTTTCTGCGCGTAAAAAAGTTGCGTATGCGCGGGCTGAAAAAACTGGCCACGCTCAATATGACCGATGCTCCGCCCGCTATATAAGCAAACACAAAATCCACGTAAAATATAGGATATGCCTGGCATATCGGAAGTACTATTGCTGTATCGACTTTGAACTTGAGTATGACTTCCAGCACGGAACCGATGAGAGTGAAACAGCTGAAGAAATCGAGCCCGTTACCATTATACAGCCATGCCGCCACGTGAAGGCAGTATATGAGTATAAAAGTGGGCGCAAGGTAGATAAGGTTCTTTTTTGATATGACAATCTCATTATTCTTCTTTACCGAACCCATTGCAGTAAACACGATGGCAACGATTATGGCAATAGAAACCATCAGCAGAATTATACCAGAAACAACAAACATATTCCCCTCCGTCGTGCAAGCCGTTGTCTTTAACATTATAACAGAGATATACGTCAATTTCAATAGAAAGACAAAATTTGTTGCATCTATTGCAAAATATAAGTCAATTTGTTATAATTGCAATATAGTAGTATACGAGGGAAGATTATGAAAACATTGGCAGCACTTGCAGATAATTTTTTTGACGGCGTAGACTTAAGCAAATATTCCGGAGCAAACAACGCTGAAAGCGACAGACAGTGCTTCAGGAAAGTTCTGTCGCGATTCCTTGCGCGCGGAGACAAAAGCGACGCTTTTTGCGTCTATTTCTGTTTCAGCGAAATATTCGCGCTCTTCGGCGAAGGATACGGAAACACACAGAAGTTGCTTGAACTGCTTTCCGACCACGAGTACCATTCCGGCGAGCTTTTATCCAAGCACCGCGACCACTACTCCCACTCTGTGTACGTTTTTGCGCTGGGGCTGGCAATATATGCCCACGACGCCACATACCGCAATAATTTTCTTAACTTTTATGCCCTGTCTGACAACAGGGATTCACAACTGAAATTTTTATATCTATGGGGGATGACGGCGCTCTTCCACGACATAGGATATCCATTCCAGCTGGCACATGAACAGATAAAAATTTATGCCTGTGAAGTATGGGGCGAAAGCGCCGATTTCAGCCCTTATGTTTCATTCGGCAATTACGATTCGCTGATAAAGCTAAGCGCCTCCGACTCACGCCGCATAAGCAACTCTCTGAAAGCAGACAGGCACTTTAAAACACTCAACCAAATGTTTGCATTCGGACTCAACCTGCGCCTGGGTTACGACGAATCGGATATGTGCCGCAGATTAAAAACGCGTATCGTCAGACAACCCGCCTTTATGGATCACGGGTACTTCAGTTCCGTTATCCTTGCAAGGCAGCTTCTTGCACAAAAGAGCCTTGAGATGACAATTGAAAGGCTGGATGTTCTCACCGCTATTATTTTACATAACAGCCTGTCGCAACACGAATTTAAAAACCAATATCCCGTTTCTCCGGAAGCACACCCCGTTGCGTATCTTTTAATGCTGTGCGACGAACTTCAGAACTGGGACAGGCAGGCTTACGGCAAAGAGAGCAAGCACGACCCCATTGCCTGGGAAATCGAGCTGGACATAGAAAATAATTTTATAAGCGCAATCTATCTGTTTGACAGCATAGTAACATACGACAGAAAAACGGGCCTCAGCCGAATCAACAAGCATTATGATGATGCGCAGACAGGCAAATTCGTCAGGAAGATATTGGGCGACGACACCCAAAACGGCATTCTCAAAAGCAGTCTGAAACTTGAAGTAACCCCCAGAGAATCGCCAAAAACAAAGAAAACCCGTCTTTACGCCTCAGAGAACAATTTTATCAACCTGTGCGACTTTGCCAAGGCCATACACTCAAGCTACAATGAACTCTGCCTGGACAACAGTCCCGACGCCCTCACCCAAAAATTCGAAGATCTGTCGCTTGAATTCAAAATTTCAAATATCGAGCAGGCAAAATCTTATGCACAAAAGCTTGAACTCATCAACTGTTTTTACAGCAGCAAGGATCTGGACTATCCCGTAGTCACCGACTTTAAAGCAATTGACTACGGAGTTATCGGCTCTGACAATTTAGGATTCCTCTGCCGCGAAGAGCACGTCCGCTGGGTTAAAGAAAAATTAAATATGGGCTGGAAATACGGGACTGAGTATACTTCAAACGCAGAGCGCGACGCAAAAAAGATACATAAAGACCTGGTGCCCTACGAGGTACTTACGCCGACCGAACAGGCAAAAGACGAACTGATGGTAAACAATATTATCCCATTCCTGAAAAAGTTCGGGCACAACATCAGAATTTACAACTACCGCACGGGCAGGAAACCCGACCTTGAAATTGCCGGCATAGGCCATAGATTTTTTGCCGACGACACAACCAAACTTAAGCAAAAAATAAAGCAGTTGCTGGCTAAATACAGCAAGAATAACCGAGTGATAGTGCGCACCTGCTTTGCATACGGCGCAGACCAGCTTATTGCCGAGTGCGCGAATGAAATGGATATAACAACCAAAGCCGTTCTGCCCGTTGAATACGAAAAATATCTGGCTCTGGTGCGCGGCGATTGCCTTGCGCACGGCAGGGCATATACCCAAGAAGATGAATTGCGCTTGAGACATCTGCTGGCGCAGACGGTTGTATGCAAAGTAATACCTTCACCGAACGGGCAATATGACGAAGCCGTAAATTATATGATGAAAAAGTGCGATAAAGTAATTGCAATAGCCGACCCTGAATGCGCAGAGGGCGACCATGCGAATCTCTGCGGCACACGCCGCGCTTTGGAGATTGCAAAACAGCGCGGCCTTACCGTCGACGACGACATACATATAATAACCTGCCATAAATAATTTATCAGCAAACAAATGCCGCCGAAGCAAGCTTCGGCGGCATTTGAAATTTTGCACCAATTTCAATTCAATTTATTGCTCGTCAAGTATTGTCACGCAACCGTTGACGCAGTCGAGATGAACGGTCATACCGTCCTTTAAAACAGACGTGGCAATCTTGGTTCCTACAAGACAGGGTATGGCATATTCCCTGGCAATTATGGCCGCATGACAGGATATACCGCCCTCATCTGTAATAATGCCGCACGCGCCGTCCAGCGCGCTTGTAATGGACGGAGTAGTCATTGGCGCAACGAGGATACAACCGTCTTCAACGCAGAGCGCGTCGGAAAAGTTATTTACTATCTTTACCTTTGCCGTCACCTCGCCCGGGCATGCCACGTCGCCTTTGAGCGCTCCTTCATCCGTCTTTACGGGGCGCAATTTTTTAAGCACGGAATATGCGGCGGACGAGTAGTAGACACTGCTTTCCCCGTCGTTTATGACTATGAGTTCACCGCTCCTGCGCTTGGATTTTTCCCTGAACGTAAGGGAATATCCCTCAAATACTTCATCCACCTCCCCGGGCGACATCAAAAGAAGTTCATCACGGTCTATGCCGTATCTGTCGGCAATAACCGAGAGCAAATTTTTTCTGATCCAAAAAAAGAATCTGTCGCTCGTCTCGGCAGTGCACGTCCTCAGATAGACGAACCTGTTGATGAGCCCGGCTATCCTTAAAACCTTCGGGGATTGTATGGAGGCAAAGACCTCATCCCTCTGTCTGCCGAGGTCGAGGCGTGTTTGCCTTATCTGCCCAATCCTGTCACACACGCCCGCCATATCGATTTTTGATGCTCTGGCGACATAATCATCGCGGGTAAGCTCGGCAAACTTTACGCCGAGCGGATTTTTTGTCCAACTGTATTTTTCAAGATAGCCTTTCCCGTCGCCGCCGAGCGACAATAAAAAGTCAAGCTGTTCGGAAGAATAGTATGTGGGGCGGCTGACTATTGATGCCGCCTTTACAATGCGTTCGGCGTCCTCCCCCGCCTCCTCGAAGAGTAATGTTTCGAGATAGTCGTCCGGGCGCATCATCATGGGCACATAACTCTTGACATACAGCGCGATATCCAGGGCATATTCGGCACGTAATTGCTCTGAACTGAGGCCGCCAAAGGCGCCGTTCCTTATGCGCTCGGTGTGCGCGCCGATGTCCTCGCAGAGCTTATCTATGCGCTCTGCAAAATCTTCAATGAAGCTTCCCTTGTCGAGCGCCCTCCACTTTCCAACCGAATCGGCATCGCTTTCAGGGGAATAGAACTCCCTGCAATTGACTATAAGCCCCTCCTTTATGGGCACGGAAAAACCAAAGACCTTTTTCTGCACATCCGCACGGGAGGCCAGCGCCTGAACGCCGTGACAGAACAGGCAGAACTGCCTGTAGACATACTCACGCCAGTTCCTGTCGGGTATGGGCGGCAACTCGTCTCCCAGAGCCGTTGCGGGCCGCATCTGTAAAAAATACAGCTCGCCGTCTGCATATGTCCACTCTATATCCAGCGGCTTTCCCTCCGCCGCCTCAAGCCGTGCGGCGGCATCAAGCAGACTACCGAACAGGCCGTCGGCAGTCTCGCCCTTTTTAAAAATCTTTTTGACGGGAGTCTTTTTTCCGCCGACGAGGTTCTCGCCGCGGCCTTCGACATACTCAATTAAAATCTCGCCGCCGTTGAATGGAGAAGTTGTAAACATCACGCCCGAAATCTCACCTTCAATCATCTGCTGTACGACGACGGCCATCGGAATTGAATTCTGCCCTATTTTGCTTGCATACCTCTGCGCTCCGTCTGCCGAAGCGGAAAGGGCGACCCGCCTTACCGCCTGCACCAGTCCCTCCGTTTCTACGCCCAGTTCGGTGGAAAATTGTCCCGCAAAACTTCCTCCGGAGCCATCTTCGCCCACTCCGCTGGAGCGCACGGCAAACGGCGGTGCAAGCCGCGATGCGGCGGATATTAGCTCGATGGCAAAATCCTCGCCGTCGACATTCGTTCCGGCACAGACGATTAAAAAGGCGGGGACTTTGCAGCCGTGGTCAATCAGCCTGAAGAGCCCCGCCGCTTTACCCCCTATGAGGGATATATCACGGTCTTTATCTGTACTAAAGATTATCATAATCAGTCAAACGCGAAATAGTTTGTCTCAAGCGAACAACCGCCGCACTTGGTACAACCCTCCTGCATATCGGGAGAAAGTCCCTTTTGTCTGAGCATAGCGCCCACCTGTGCGCTTATCCAGATGAGATCCTCTGCGGGGCAGTTGCCCTTATCCTTTAAGATGCAATCGTCCATTGCCTTGAAGGGGATTATGGTAGGGACTACGCCCAGATCCGTGAGTTTTGCACATTCCGCTACAATATCCTCCTTGGGTTGTATGCCTGCAATCAGCACACAGGATATTTTGCCCCTGCCAAACACTTCCACGCCGTAGGCATAACTGCTGTAATAGTGCTCGTAAGAAATAGAAGATTTACCGGGACATATCTCCCTGCGGAGCGCGGGGTTTGCAACCTCCAGATTCATGATGAGCGACGACGCACCCGCATTGCGAAGCGCCTTTATGAGCGACAGATCGGCAGGCGGTGCCATCTCAACAGAAATGGGGTTGTGCGTAAACGTGCGCACGCCTTCAATAATTTCAATTAAATACCTTGCCATATGGTCGGGGTTGATGTACGTACCGCCACCAAGATTTATGGAATACTTGTCGGTAAGTTTAAAGAGCGCCCTGAGCCCCTCAACCACTTCTTCGGCAGGCACCACGGTCTGTTCTTCGGTGGGCTTGATGCTACAAAAACGGCATTTTTTTGTAGGCGTGTCGTAACAGCACACTAGCGAAGGCCAAAGCGAAATGACAGTATCGGAGTGCGGTCGTGCGAGCATATCCACCACCGTACCTGTCGCGGGGAGATCGTCAAACAGGCGTATGGGCACTCGCTCGCGCTCGCCGTATTCTATGTAAAAATTATTGTTGCTGCCCTTCAAGTGATAGGGCGAAACTCCGCTGAACCTTTCGGCGACGCTGACGCAGACATTACTGCCCGCGATGTTGGCATTTACAGCATGGACAAATCCCTTGTCATAAAAATACGGCCTGGCTTTGAGAAGCTCGTCACCCGTCGCCTCATCGACGTTGACGCCATAGCAGAGCAATCCCGCCTTTATAGCGGCAAGTTTTTTGCAATCCATAATCATTTCACCTCGCCTATATTGTTCATCCAATTGCCCATTATGGCGCGCCGCAGGGCCTTATCCGTAATCTGCTTGTCGTGCTTACTGCCGCGTATAAGGGTGATATGTTCAATATTGTTGCCGAACTTTTCTTCAAGATAGCTGATAAACATCTCGCTTTTATAAAAGGAGCAACTGAACAGATCGCAGAACAGTACCTTTTCCTTGACGGAATAATGAAAAGCTATGTGGCTCTGCGCAATCAGCACCACCCCCGAAATATATGGCAGCGGCGACGAGCGCGAAGTCTTGATTACATACGGGCGGCAAATGGGAAGCATGTTTATTTTTCCCGGAAGAACGTCGAGCATATCAAAGATATTTTCGAAGGATAGACTGTCGACATTATCTATTCTTGCAATTATATGCGGCCCGAAGTCGTGATTCGCCTCGCCGCCGCGCCATATGTCATTTTCGCTGAGCGCGACGTCTGTAAACCGCCTCTCCGTGCGCACAACCTTTTCATCGGTGTACAAAAAGTTGCCCGAAAGTATCATTCTCAGTCTATTTATATCAAAATACCCGTCGTAAAGAAGATCGACGAACAGGCAGCCTCTGCGCGGGAAAGTGTGAATGGTTATATGTCCGCCCGCAAGGATTACGAAAGCACTTATGCCGTCATCCTCAGAGTCGCTTGCATAATAATACGGCAGAAGAAAAGGCGGCATAACCGATTGCAGGCCGAGCGAGGCCACAATCTGATTGAGCACCGAGTTGACGGCTTTTATATCATCGAGGCGAGTTTCATTTCCTTGATAGCCGTCGAGCATTACATGAATCATACTTGAGTTCAATCCCTGTTATTTTGTCTTATTTCCTTAACTATGTCGTCGCGGGGGATCAACAAAGGGTTTATCCACCAATTATCTGTAGAGCCATACTTGAGCGGAATGCAGAAATATGTTGTGGACGGATAATCCTCCTCAGTGAGCAGCGTGACGACATAACCCTTATCATGAAAAGCGCCGTTACTGTCACTGGAAGGAATAGGAACACGGTACGAACACTTTTTAAGGTTATCTCGGTCAATGTTTTCCCTGTAATATGTAACAATGTATGGGTATACAGGATCACAATTCTTGTCGTCAAGATCATTCATAGTCCTGTACAACCCGCGTTTGTTGTACTCCTCGTTATAAACCAGAAATAAAAACACATCTTTAAAATACTCAAGCCACTCGGCAAACTTAGGATGACTGTAGTATTTATCCGAAAAATTTTCAAGCATCCGGAAGATGTCCGTTTTCTCCCCAGCAGAGACCTCGATTGTGGCATAATACCTCAGCATATCCACATTACAGATATAATTGCGTGTTATCAGGTATCTCAATCTCTTCGCTTCTTCGCTTATAGAAAAGCTTTTACCGTCACTTTTATTATATTTTTCACACGTTTTGCAGAAAGTATCGTACGCCTGACTTACAGACTGATTTTTTATTACAGCATAGATTTTACGGCCTCTTTCTATAAATGCGTCACGACACTGCCGTCTCCGTTCCTCTATGTTGCTCTCGCCGTCGTTTGTCTGTTTGTTCATATAGGCCTGCTTGCTTATTGCATACGCATCCAATCCCTCATAAAAAATCTGAAGGAATATGAAAATGTTTTTGAACAGATCGATGAGAATATCTTTACTTTCCTTACATTCCTGAATATCAACTTTATCGGGCTTGTCGACATATTGCCTGAGCATCTTTATGCAGCTTAAAATACAGTCGTACTTTGCCGACAAGCTCTCCTCAAAAGGGCTGGCATCGTCTGATTTATTATTAAAGCCGATTGATTTCAGTACAGTCAGCGCACGCAGCTCTGTAACAAAAGTTTTAAACTGTCTGCTGTTTTTGCGGGCAGTTTGTCTTTCCAGCCTGGCATATGCCTCTTTATATTCTGAAAGTCTTTCATCCAGCGCCGCAAGGCCTATGCACCTGCGGCTTATATTGAGCATAATCTCGTTGAACAATTCGTCATCATCGAGCAACAGCTCCAAAAAATCACTGGGCCCCATTTCAACCAGCATCAGCATAATGATATTATCCCAGTAGATATCGGAATCAATCTTAACTTCGCTGTTCTTATGCCGGTCGCTCCATTCTTTCAATATGATGTTTTTCTTAGCTGTATTATACCTGACAGCATCGCTTATAACGAGCGCAACTTCTCTTATATTCCTATAATCGAAAGACAAGAACTTGCGCATCTCGATAGCATCGTGCTGGTCATTCAACATACCATCCTTAGGCATATCGTCAACGGTAATGCTCGTCTCATCTTCACAGTTGAATGAGGTATATACTACCTGCATTTTACCTTCATATCCCGATATGCCTGTCCTTATAAAGCACGAATTTGCCGCGGCCTCGCCATCTATATCTCCGCCCTTCATCTTTATAAGCTGATATTCGCTCACAAGAAATTTTTGTTCTGCGAAAAGCCTGTTCGGATAGAGGATTATGTCCTCGTCTTCGTTGGAATATTTGATAACAAAGTCATCGTTTGAAGAATAATCGGATGTTTTTGGGCAGATGAATTTCATATCGTCGAATACGGGGAAAAGTTTCAGCAGATAGTAGCAGTACAGGTTGCAGTTATACTTACCGTACTTACCATATTTGTCGTCATTCTTTCCGCCCTTGAAGGAAGCCTTTTTGGCAAGATCGAGCGCGCGTTGCAATATTATGCCCGTCCTTGAACCAAATCTGCCCGTATTGAAGATCCCGTCAAAGACATGAGCGTCATCGCCGTCTTTGCCGGTGCGCGTACCCACCCAGGCCTCAATGAGAGCAAAAACCTGCAGGTCGAGAGTAATTCTCTCATTCAGCATAGCGTTTTTAAACAGACGGGTATAGCGCGTATTATTGAATGTCTCGTAATCGCTAATGCGTTCCCAACCGTCTTTGCTTCGCTCGAAAACCTGCTTCCAGCGGCAATATGTTACAATAAATGCCATATTGATTATAGATTTGATTGCCGCAACCGAGCCATACCCGGTCAGACTGTAGGCAAGGTCATCAACTTTCACCTCATCGTCAAGCCCCACAAAGATACCGAATATTGCCGAAGTAACTTCATCGTTCCTGACTGTTTCAAGTATAAGCTTCGCCAGCTGGCGGTGGTCGAGAAGATCGATCACTTCACCGTTACGGTTTTTTACCACTTCAAGCTTTTCTGTCATAATCATTCTTCCCCGACAATGACTTCGGCGAGCATTTTGTAGCGCTCTTTTACTTTTATCTCGGCCGTGGTAAGGGGGTCCATGTTATACAAAAGACACTCGTGCCACTTAAAGCGCTCAACTTCCGGAATACCGATATCATCCCCTTTGAGCATGGTATCTACAAGAACATACCCTATATCCTCGTTGGTTACAACCTGGTTGACGATGAACCTGTCTATATTTCTGACGACTCTTGATTTTAGTCTTGTAAGTTCGTCCCTCGCCTCTTCATATCTGGGCTCTTCCGAAGAAATATTAATATTTGCAACAGCCGTAGGCAGAAGGACTACCCTATGCTCTATACCTACACTTGCGTTGCTGAATTCATTGGGCAATGTCTTGAGCATATAGTCTCTTGTTCCTATTCTGAACTGAACAGTGGGACGCATACACATTACATGCACTCCGGCAGTCTGCAATATAATGCGGGTGGAGGGCTGATTGCCGGAAGCGCAGTCAAACACTATTGCCACAGGCCTGTCCTCCTCCGGCATGCGGTTGAGCGCCCTCATCAAATCGTTAAGCGGATATCTTTCGGCATATAGTCTGTAATCTTCGTCAGTGATTGACGGACTATCCACATCTGCGCCGCAGAACAGCACGCTTCCGTCGTCATCAAGGCCGAGCGCATTGCCAACCTTTATGAAAGTTTTACCGAAAAAACTATCGGGGTCATCGGCAGGCTTCATCAACTGGGTACGCAAATTTGTGTTTATATTCTTAAGCTCGAAATTATCGCTGTTTTTAAAAAGATCCCCCGCACTGTAGCCCGATTGAGATACAAATTTGTCCTTGGTCAGAAGGTTTGTGAGCCCCATGCTGTCGAGGTCGACGTCAAAGACGAGCAGCGGCCTGTGTGCAGACGCGTTGAGTATCTCCGCAAGATAGGGCAGGGTATTATAGCAGGTGGTAGTTCTGCAGGAACCGCCTTTATACGAATTAAACGATATGGCTAACATATTCTCTTATCCCTCCGAAAAACCTGTTACTTTTTGGTCACATCTTTTTTATCGTTTTTTTCCAAATTTTCTATAAATTCATGCTGAAGCTTTTTGAGTTCCCTGTATTTTGTATTCACTTCGTTCGGCACACGGTTGGCGCCCTGCACTGCACTTGACACGATGGTTGCTATCGATTCGGATGATAGCAACCCGTCTAACGCACAGTCGAAAAGCGTTTTGAAATCGCGAGCCTCCCCCGCAAGAGATTTATAGTGCTCATATGCTCTGGCCCGGTCGTCCTCCTCCTCACGTTTAAACTTTCTCAAAAGCATCTGAGGCTGGGTAAATCCGCCGACAACGTCCTCCAGATTTTCGCTCAGTTCACCGAAGAAATCATCGGGGTCGTTCTCATCGACCGTATTCTTGCTGTTTCTCAACGTATCAATGACTATCATAGAGAGCATCTCGCGCAGATAATTTTTGATCTCTTCCCTTATCCAACTCTTGAACGTCTGGCTGATGAGAGTGTCTGCATTGAGGTCGCCAATCTTGCGGTTTGCCGCATCGGCAGCAGCCTGACTTTCACGCTTGAGGGCGGCAATTTCCTCCTCTTTTTTATCAAGCGCCTCTTCGTATACCTTCTCCCTGTCGTTGACAAATTCAAGATACTTCTGTCTTACACGCTCGATGTTGCGGTTGGTAGTGCTGATTATAAGCCCTCTTATAGAGTTATTGGCCGCGCGCGCACCTGAAACAGTCTTCAGCGAGCCGTCCTCTTTGTCTATATGTCTTGCGACAAAATCGTCCGCATCTCTTCTGAGGTTCCTTATAGACTTGAAGCCCTGCTCATACTCCTCATAATAGTCGAAGTAGTCATACGCAATGGCCTCGATATGCCTGGCGGTCGAATTCATGTCTATCTTATCCTCATTCCAGAGCCATACCTCGCCACTCTGTCCGTGACGCGAACTGCGTCTGTACTTGGACTCCTTTATCGCGTTGTACAACTCCTCCATATCTGCCTGCGGATACTTCGTGAGGGCGTTGACTATTAGTATCTTTGATGAAAGCAACAGCGGTCTGAGACTGTTAACCGCTATGTTTGCCTTGTTGAGCTTGGAAAGATTGATGGCGTCGGTCGCCACGTCGCTGTTGTTGAACATTACGTAGTCGGTATCGACGATACCCAGACGCTGCCTGTCGTTTATCTTTCTGTACATAACCTGAACCTGGTCGATGGCGTCCTTTGTGGCGTTCAGGTAGTCGGTATATTCCTGTATCTTTCTGAGTTCGTCGGGCTGAACCTCCTCGATATATTTCTGCACAACGCGGGCAATCCTGTAATACCTGCCCCACTCACCGTCTGATTTATAGTTTTCCGACTTGGGATCGTGGGGTTTGAGCAACATCTCTATCTGCTCTTCGAAAGCCTTGCGCTTGGCAGCATTTTTCTCCTCTTCGTTCGCATATTCTCCCGGTGCAAACCATTCAAGAGTGGTCGCATAATCAGATATTCTGTTTCCGTCAGTGCCGTTCCTTTCGTATTTGTCATAGTACTTGTTGACTGCACTGTAGTTATCCATAAATTTACGGATGACGACTTCCTTGTCGTTGTATCCGAGCATAGTTATCTGAGCCACATACAGAGGGCTGAAGAGCGCCGAAGTGCGGTTGGTGTTGAGTATCGATTCGAAACTTGTGGCATTGTAAGTTTCGCCGTCGGTATAGAAGACGCTCTGCCCGAACAGATCCTTAGCGCGCTTATATGTACTGAAAGCAACTTTATATACCGCATTGAGCAGGGCGTCGCTGACGTCGTTGATGACCATGCCGTCGGCCTCTGTGGCCCTGCGGGCAGATTCGTTTACCTGCAATATAAACTCACGGTCGTTCTTCTCATCTGTCTTTGTAAACGCATCGGCGAAGCGGCTCATCGCGTCGACTACAGCATATGTGTCGCCGAGATTGGAACGAACCGATTTGAGGGTAACTCCCCAGCCGTCGAATTCATTATAGCGGATATATCTGTAGAGCATGACCATTATGTGGCTGACGGTATCCACGACCCTTTCATAAAGATCGGGACTGCCTTCGTTTAGTTCGTCGACCGTAAACAGCCCTTTGCGCTTGATGGCGCGGCGAAGGTAGATAAGCGTAGTTAATACAGTTGCTAAAGACAGAGTAACGGGAATATTCTTTCCGTCCTGGTCGACAAAAATTTCCTGGCTGTCTTCAAGCGAAATCATAGGGCATATATCATAACAATCCTCTTTGACGTGATCGAGAATGGCAATTATTCCCTCTTTGATTACAGCCTTGTCATCCCTGACGGTGGCAGCAGAAATTTTGCCTGACGAAGAGTCATTGACGTCTATAGAACCGAAATTGTATATTGCAAGCAGCGACTTTATACAGTTGCAATACTCCAGAAAATTCCTCGTTATATCGCCGGAATAGGTCTTTACCTGTTCAGCCAGCGAGTTTCGTATGTTTACGGAAGTGGAGCGCATCTCCTTTTCCCATTTTGTCGCCTCGTCGCCGAATATGCTGTTGACAAGATCTGCTGCTCTGTCACTGTTTTTCATCATTTTTCTCCTCAATAATTTTTTAACACTGTATCGCTACAGAACGCTTCATAGAATTGCGGCTTTATTTCGCCTTCGAATATAACTTCCCTGAGCCTGAAGCACCCCTCAAAGGCATTCTTGTCTATCCTCTTGACCGATGACGGAATTGTAAGCCCGGTTAATGCGGTGCAATCGGCAAAGGCTCGTGTACCTATGTTTTCAAGCCCGCTGTTGAGGTGAAGTTTTTCACACTCGCCGCCCATGAACGCGCAATCGGCAATAGTGCGCGTCCCTTCGGGAATGAATACCTCCCTGCTCTCGCAATCGCCGCCTGCAACAATGTTCGCAAAAGAACAGATACTCCCGTCGTTGTAAAGTTTAGTGCCGTATATGCAATCCTTGCCGCACTCGGAGACCCCCTCTGCCCCCTCTATAAGCTCAAGAGATGAACAGCCGATAAATGCACCATTACCCAGTTTTTTAACCCTGTCGTGAATAATGACTCTTTCAAGATTGCGGCAGTTCTGAAAGGCCCTCTCTCCTATTTCGGTTACATATTCCGGTATCACCACGACTGAATCGCTGCCGCCGTATGCCTTGAGCACTTCGCCGCTATAGTCATACGAAAAATCGGCGGGATTATTTTCAAGCCGCGTGGTTGCCCCAGGATATTCATCCAGATACTGCAAAAGGCGCATAAACGCCCTTTCTTCATCCCCGCCGAACTTGTTCAGATATACAATCTGCAAACCTCGGTCGCCGAAGAGATACCCCAGCGCGCCCTTTTGTGCGTCGGGAGTATCTATGTAGTCATCAATTGATAAAATCAGACACGGCTTCCCCGAATTGAGACCCGTTGCAGACTGCTTTTCAATCTCTGCGTCCTTACTCTCCACACTTGCGCTCTGCCAGGTCTCATCTTCTAAGGAACACTGCGGACGGCTGGCGACGCCGCCTTCCCTTGCGACCTCTCCCGAGGTGAGCGAATTTTTGCTGGCAACCAAAATAAACACCGACGCGTCTATCAACTTTACGTATATCTGTTTGCGCCAGTTACCGGCGCCAAGCAAGCCGTCGTACCAGCAACAGACCTTGTGCTCAGTGAGAAATTTATATAGGCGGTTTGTAATTTCATAATCACCGGGACGATTACTGTGGCTGATAAATACATATTTAGGTTTTGGACTGCACATAACTTTTACACCGTAATCATAATCTGACAAAATAATAACATATTCTTTGTCAGATTACAATATTTTTAGTAAAATTTTATCAAAATTATCAAAAAACGTTTAAAACTAAAATTTTCAAAAAGCAGGGGTCTGAACTTTAACGGTTCAGACCCCTGCTTTGCCTCGTTTTGACACGTCATTAATTGTGCTTTGTTATATGAAGCGGGCGGTTATGCTTTCGCGCGAGTTTTTTATGTCGCCGGGCGTGCCCGCGGCCACTATCCTGCCGCCCTCCTCTCCTCCGCCGGGGCCCATATCGATGATATAGTCCGCACTCCTTATCACATCGAGATCGTGTTCGATGACGATGACGGTCGCACCGTGCTCGATGAGAGTCTGAAACACGCCGACGAGCGTCTTCACATCGAGCGGGTGCAGGCCGATTGTGGGCTCGTCGAACACAAAAACGGAATCCTGCTGGGCCTTGCCCATTTCGCTGGCGAGCTTTAAGCGCTGGGCCTCTCCCCCCGACAGGCTGGGAGTTGCCTCACCCAGCGTCAGATATCCCAGGCCCAGGTCGTCGAGCACCTGCAGACGCTGGCAGACGAGCTTCATGTCCCTGCACGCGTCCAGGGCGGAATGAACGCTCATGGCCATGACATCGGGCAGGGAATATGTTTTGCCGTCCTTAGCCGCGTAATGCACGGACTGTGCGTCCTTCGAATAGCGCGTGCCGCGGCAGTCGGGACAGGGAATGTCGACGTCGGGCAAAAACTGAACGTCCAGGCTTATAGTGCCCGTGCCGTCACAGACGGGGCAGCGGAGTTTGCCCGTATAGTAGGAAAAATCCCCCGCCTTGTAGCCGTGAGCCTTAGCCTGCGCCGTGCGCGCAAAAATTTTACGCAGTTCGTCGTGCACGTTGGCATACGTGGCCACCGTGGAGCGCACGTTGATGCCGATGGGCGTGGCGTCTATGAGCTTGACCTGCTCTATCCCCTCCGCCTGCACATCGCGGATATGCGGGGGCAGTTTTTTGCCCTGAATTTTAGCCTCCAGCGCGGGAATGAGACTTTCGAGAATGAGCGTCGTCTTGCCCGAACCGGACACGCCCGTGACTACCGTCAGCCTGCCCTTGGGTATGCTGACTTCGAGCGGCCTGACGGTGTGTATCTGCCCCGTTGAAAGGCGGATAGTCCCCTCCGAATAGAGTTGTGCGGCGGGCGTCTGCGGGCGCAGTTTTTCGTGCAGAGTGCCGTCCAGATATGGACCGATTTTTGACTGAGCGTTGCCGGCGACCTCCTCCACCGTGCCCTGGGCAATTATCGTGCCGCCGTCCGCGCCCGCGCCGGGGCCGAGCTCGATTATATGGTCTGCCACGCGAAGAATCTGGGTGTCGTGGTCGACAAGCACAACCGAGTTGCCGTCGGCGACGAGGTCGTGCATTACATCTACGAGTCCGACTATGTTTGAGGGATGAAGGCCTATCGACGGTTCGTCCAGCACATACAGCACGCCCGTGGTGCGGTTGCGCACTGCGCGCGCGAGCTGCATACGCTGGCGCTCGCCCGTAGAGAGCGTAGATGAGGCGCGGTCGAGCGTGAGATAGCCTAAGCCCAGATCCATCAGCCGCTTTGCCACCGATTGAAAGGACTGGCATATGCTCTCGGCCATAGGCCGCATCTCTTCGGGCAGGCTGGCGGGAACGCCGTCCACCCATTGCGTAAGCTCGCTCAATGTCTTGCGGCAGGCTTCGTCGAGGGATATGCCGCGCAGTTTGGGCGCGCGTGCCCTCTCGCTCAGGCGGGTACCGCCGCAGTCGGGGCAAGCGTCCTGCTTCAAAAAGCGCTCAACGCGCTTCATTCCGCTCTCGTCCTTGACCTTGGAGAGCGCGTTCTCCACGGTATATACGGCATTGTAGAAGGTAAAATCGAGCTCGGTGGCGACATCCGAATTCTTGGCGCGGTACAGAATATGCTTCTTTTCGGCGGGGCCGTTGAAAACTATATCCTTTTCCCTGTCGGTCAGCTCACGGAATGGCACGTCTGTGCGCACGCCCATGGCGCGGCAGACGTCGGTCATGAGCGACCACATCAGAGAATTCCACGGCGCGACGGCGCCTTCGTCGATTGTAAGGCTCTCATCGGGCACGAGTGTGCTCCTGTCCACCGTGCGCACTATGCCCGTGCCGCCGCAGGTAGGGCAGGCGCCCTGGCTGTTGAAGGCCAGCTCCTCGGCCGAAGGAGCATAGAACTTTTGACCGCAGACGGGACAGACGAGCTCCTGCTCGGCGGCGACGGAGAGCGTGGGCGGAACATAGTGCCCGTTGGGACAGCGGTGGCTGGCCAGGCGGGAGTACATCAGGCGCAGGCTGTTCAAAAGCTCGGTGCCCGTGCCGAAGGTACTGCGTATGCCGGGCACGGCGGGGCGCTGGTGAAGGGCGAGAGCTGCGGGCACGTACAAAATTTCATCCACCTGGGCCTTTGCCGCCTGAGTCATTCGGCGGCGGGTATAGGTGGACAGCGCCTCAAGATAGCGGCGCGAGCCCTCGGCATACAGCACGCCCAGCGCGAGCGACGATTTACCCGACCCCGACACGCCCGCTATGCCGACAATTTGATTGAGAGGCACGTCTACGTCTATATTCTTAAGATTGTGAACGCGCGCTCCGCGTATTTGTATATGGTCTGCCATTTTCAACCTCTGCTGTTGTAATCTCACATAAAGTATACCACCCGCGTTGCCTTAAAGCAACCCGCTAAACGCAGTTTAATTGCCGGTATGACAATGCGGCGGGCGCCGTTATGGCCCCGCCTCCTCACTGTCAATGGGCCTCTTTCCCTGGCACCCGGCAATTCATTGCATATTGTCCTGCTGTAAGTGTCCGCCGGCAAACGCGGCCGACAGCGCTGCGCACCTTGCCGCGATACTTTCGCTGGTAACGGGGCTTTTGTATGATATATCGTACCCGTGCATAGTTCCCTTTGTCTCCCTGACCGTGACCGCGATGCCCTGCTTCCTCAGCCTGTCGGCAAAGGCCAGAGCCTCGTCGCGCAGACAGTCATACTCGGCCGTCTCGATATAGGCGGGAGGGAAACAGCTGACGTCGACATACTCGGCGGGGGAAAGAAAGTGCTTTCCGCCCGAATAATAAGCCCACATCTTTTTATTGAGCACAGCGTTCCACATGGGAGTATCGGTAAATTCGCGCATCGAAGTCGTGCTCATCCTTCTGTCGAGAACGGGGTACACCAGCATCATAAAACAGGGCGACGCCAACCCTTCGTCCACCGCGCGGCGAACGACGCTTGCGGCAAGATACCCGCCCGCAGAGTCGCCTCCGACCGCAATCCGTGAAGGATCGACACCGAGCTTACGCGCATTTTCGCTCACCCAGCGATAGGCGGCAAAGCAGTCCTCGTCGGGAACGGGACAGGCAAACCGCGGCGCGAGACGGTAATCGACAAAGAGCAGTGCGCAACCCGTTTTCCGCACATACTCCGCCGCGTTGCGGTAATGATAGCGCGCGGCCCTGAATACAAACCCGCCACCGTGAAAATAGACCAGGCACGGCGCCCGTCCGAAATCTTCAGCTGGTCTTATGAGCCACGCCCGCACGCCGCGCCCGTCCTCCGACGGAATACGCACTTTGCCGACGCGCAAGTCCTTTTTGTTCAGCCCCTTGGGCATTACGGAGAGAAAAATCCCCGCAAGCCACAGAACAAACCTGTTCAGCGGAGGAACAAACAGGGAATATATGCCGAAACTTTTATCAATTTTATAGCGCCTGTTCATACAATATGCCTTTCATCCGGCCCTACTCGTCCCGTAAGCCTGCGCAAATGCGGGATTATTCATAATTTTGGCCTTTTGCACCAGTCTGTACCGTAGATTCAAAACAAATATATCATGTTATCCGCCCGCCGTCAACAGTCCGGCAAAGTATATTCAACCCGGCAAAAAAATTGACCGATAGGGATATCCCGCGAAATTTTTTGGCGCATCTATTGCAATTTACCATAAAATATGCTACAATTAGTATGATATCATACCAATAAAGGGAGAGTTTAATCGTGGACGGCCAGATTAATGAGCTTGTAAACGCCTACTGCAGATTGCGCGACAGACAGCGCGCCGTGTACGACAGGTGCGCAAAGGCGCACAACCTTACGGTGAACGAACTGTTCGTGCTGGATATTTTATGGTTTTCACCCGAAGGCTGTACGCAGACGGGCATCTGCGAACGGCTTTCAGTCAACAAACAGACGATAGCCGCCATAACGGGCAGATTTTTGAAAAAGGGCTACATATTTTTTGAAGAAGTCGCCGATGACAGGCGCAACAAACTGGTGCGCTTTACCCAAAAGGGGCGGGAATATGCCGAGGCTATCATCCCTCCCGCCGCCGAAGCGGAAAATATTGCAATGGCGCAACTGGGGCTTGGCAAATTGGCAGAGCTTATTAGCCTTACCGCAAGTCTGACAGAAAATATGGAAAGGCAATTTTCACTGATCGAGGAGGGCAAATAAATGGAATTTTACGAAGCTGTAAACAAGAGAAGAACGACAAGGCAGTTTTTACAAAAAGCAGTTGACTTTGAAGCCATTAAAAGAATTTTAGAGGCGGGCAACAAGGCGCCGACGTGGGACCACAACCGCAACTGGCAGTATATTATTCTGCGGACGGACGAGAAAAAGGACTACGCCTTTGCCGAGGCGAAGAAGATTGCCGACAGATTCGACGCCGAAAGATACCTCAATATGCCCCGCCCCTATCCCATCACGCTGGGGCAGAAGATGTACGGCTACGCAATGCCAAGGCAGTTAACCATGCTCAAAGACGCGCCCTATATCATTATCCCTCTGTTCAAGTCGAAGCAACTCAACGGCGAATATGTTTCCAAACTCAACCCCTTTGCCACCATACGCGGCTATTGACACACGCATAGTGTTGCTATATTATTAAATCAGTAAACACCGAGTAGGATTGATATGTTGCAGGTCAAGGGCACCTATTTGTATGAGGACGGAAGGCCTTTTTACTGGCTGGGCGATACGGCCTGGCTGATGTTTTATAATCTCGACAAAGAGGAAATTGCGCGATATTTGAAAAACAGAAGCCTGCTTGGCTATAATGTGGTTCAGGCTGTGCTGATGTACTCCAGCGATAAGAGCCGCGATATTAACGAAATGCCCCATAAAAAGGCCGACGTATACTCGGACGAATACTTTGAAAAGGTTAGTTTCGCTATTGAATATGCCGCCGCCCTCGGCATATATTTCGCCGTACTGCCCTTTTGGGGGAGCATAATCAAAAACTCGCTTCTTTCCGAGGAAGAAATTTTGGCGTACGCGGACAAGGTCTGCGATAAACTTGGAAAATATGACAACATAATCTGGGTTGTCGGCGGCGACGTGCGGGGCGATGTTAACCCCGCGCTGTTCAATAAAATAGGCGACAGATTAAAACAAAACACACCTGAAAAACTTGTGACATACCACCCCTTCGGGCGCACGGGGTCTTATCTATGGTTCAACGACGCGCCGTGGCTCGACTTCAATATGTTTCAGTCGGGACACCGCAGATACGACCAGCTCACACTCTCTTCCTGGGACGACAACAAGCAGGATGAAGGAGCGTTCGGCGAGGATAACTATAAGTATGTACTGAAAAACTTCAGCTACAGCACAAAAAAGCCCTGCCTCGACGCGGAGCCTTCGTACGAGGGAATAGTTCAGGGACTGCACGATACGAAAGAGCCCTATTGGGAGGCGCGGCACGTGCGGCGCTATCTGTACTGGTCAATTCTTGCGGGCGCCTGCGGCTTTACCTACGGAAACAACGCCATAATTCAGTTCAGCAAAGGCGCTGAAGGCGCCTACGGCTGCCGCGAGAGCTGGGAGGACGCCCTCCATTCACCCGGCGGGGCGCAGATGCAGTATCTGTTTGCGCTTATGAAACGGCTCAACTTCACCGTCGGGCGGCCGATGAACGACACAATTTTGAACAATAAAATCCTCCGCCACTATATGTGCGCCTTTGGCGGCGAAAATTATTATTTGCTGTACACATACAAAGGCGACCTGGCGAAGATAGACTTTTCGGCCTATGCAAATAAAAGGATGAACGGCTATTTTGTCAACCCTGAAAACGGCAGCATGAGCTATATAGACACCTACTTCGGCAAGAATACATTAGAGTTGCGCCCTGTAAGGCGGCGCGAACTCTCCAATGACTGGCTGATACTTTTTGAAGAGGAAAAATAATAAAAAGAGAGGCTATAAAACCTCTCTTTTATATTAATATTGCATTTTTACAGATTTACATTTTACACAAACAGTATGATGACGCCGACGAGAAGCCCAACAAGCATTGCAAAGGCGGGAGCCTTGGAGCGCCACATCAGTATGGATTCGGGAAGCAGTTCGCCAAAGACCACATAGAGCATTGCGCCGCTGGCAAAGCTGAGCGAGAGCGCGAGGCTGACGGGGCTGAGCGAGCCGAGAAAATACCCCAGCATTGCACCGAGGATTGTAGGCGCGCCCGTCACCGCAGTGAGCGCGGTCGCCTTGACCTTGCCCATTCCGCCCGCAGCTAAAGGCACGGACACGGCCATGCCTTCGGGGATGTTATGCAGGCCGATAACTATTGCCGTGGCTATACCGCTGACTCCGCCCATAGCCTCGTCGCTGGCGTAAGAAGCGCCGATGACCATACCTTCTGGAAAGTTGTGAAGGGCGATGGCAAACGCCATCACCAGCCCCGCAATGAAGAGCTGGCGGCGGGACTTTTGCTCGCCCGTCTGCTCGTATTCCTTTTTGTGCTCCTCGTAGTGGTCGCTGTGAATGAGTTCTGAAAGCTGGTCTGCCGTTTTGGGGTGATCCTTATCTATGTGCTTGACCTGCGGGTTGGTCTTTCTGTCGACAAGGGCATTCAACAGATAAATCAGGCAGAATCCCACCGCAGTCATCGCTACGACAAAGAACACGTGCCCGACGGAGCCGGGAACCTGGTTTATTGCGTCCGAAAGCAGGTCGAGACAGACTATGCTGAGCATTACGCCGCCGGCAAAGCTTAAAAGCAGGCTGACAATCTTTTCAGAATTGCGCGTGAACAACACTCCCAGAAGTCCGCCCAACCCCGTCCCGACGACGCCTGCAATCGCCGTGATGACTACAACAAAAGCAAATGCACTCATAAAATTTAATCTCTCGTCAAATATTCCGATAGATCTTCCGGCTATCGGCTTACCGCATTATTATATCACCGCATCACAGCGATTGCAAACTCTATAATTGCATTATCTCATAAAAATATATTTTCCAAATAATTATTGTTGCACAAAATAAAAACAAATTAATTTACCTTTTTCTCTATAAATAAAAAAATGCGCAAGCCCTTTTGAGCTTTACGCATTTTAATCATACTCTGATTTTATGCCGCTTACAACGCGCCAACTATCTTATGGGGAACGTAGAGTTCGTCTATATACGCCGCGTCCTCGTCGGTGAGCTTCACATCGAAGGCGGCAACGGCGTCGTCGAGATACTTTTGCTTAGTGGCGCCGACTATGGGCGAAGCGACGCCTTTTTTGAAGTGCCAAGCAAAGGTTATGGCCGTCATAGTTGTGCCATATTTGCCCGCCAATTCATAAATTCTTGCGGAGATTGCCTTGTCCTGCTCCTCGGTAGAATCATACTTGCCGCGCGCCGTGTTATCCGTTTTGCTGCGCATTGTATCGGCCTCCCAGCCGGGACGCGCGCACCTGCCCGAAGCCAGCGGACTGTAGGGCGTTAAGGCAACATTCATCTGGTTGCAGACGGGAATGAGCTCTCGCTCGTCCTCGCGTGAGTGAAGATACGTCTATATCGACCGTCATGCTCATAACATTGCGCAGGTTGTCGATATAAAAGCGAAAAAGATTTCCTCTCTTCCAAGTGTCAAGATTTACTGTTTCGTATTTCATTTTAACCTCCTAAAATTGTAGTAATTTTAGAAGGCAACATCCAGCCCCATTTTCATATGG
>DVNU01000013.1 GCA_018714165.1 Candidatus Coproplasma excrementipullorum
AGTTCTTTTTTTGGGTGTTGTTTTTTTGTGGTGATTAAACTATATCACAAAATCAGAACTTGTTACTCTTTTTTTATGCTCACTTGTCTCACATCTATTGTAATCATACACCGCAATTCATTACAAATTGAATTATGCCCTTTACTTTTGCGATTTTATATAGTATAATGAAGTTATGAAAGACAGCAAAAGAATTGTAGTTGCCAGCGGCAACGCGCACAAGATAGCCGAAATTGCAGACATTCTGCCCCAGTTTGAGTTTATTTCGATGAAGGATGCAGGCTTTAAGGGCGAAATTGAGGAGAACGGACAATCCTTCAGGGAGAACGCGCTTATAAAGGCGCGGGCCGTCTCCGAAGCGCTGGGCGTTGTGGCCCTTGCCGACGATTCGGGACTGTGCGTAGACGTTCTGGGCGGCGCGCCCGGCATATACTCGGCAAGATTTTCGGGCGGGGGCGACGCGGAAAACCGCGCAAGGCTTTTGCAACTTTTAGACGGAATGGATGACAGGCGGGCGCACTTTGAATGTGCGGTGTGCCTGTACTACCCCGACGGCCGTACGCTGTTCGGCGTGGGCGCAACTTACGGCGCCATACTCGATGAAGAGCGCGGCGGCAACGGGTTCGGGTATGACAGTCTGTTCTTTTCCGACGACATCAAAAAGAGCTTCGGTGAGGCGACCGAGGAGGAGAAAAACACAGTTTCGCACCGCTTCCGCGCGCTGATGGATCTGAGGAGCAAACTTTGAAGAGCTTAATAGTACTTTCGGACACCCACGGCAACCGCGCGGAGGTTGAAAAACTGTACCCTCTGTTTGCCGAATGCGATATGATAGTTCACCTAGGCGACACCTCGTCGGACGGCGCGCGCATCAGAAGCGCCTTCCCCGGCAAGACCTACCTTTTGAACGGCAACTGCGACATTCCCCGCCTGGGCGACGACGAACTTACGCTCGACGTTGAAGGCGTTAAAATTTATGCCTGCCACGGCGACAGGCTGGGCGTAAAGCGCGGCGCGGGCGAGCTGGCGGCAAAGGCCGCCTCCATAGGCGCGGACATAGCGCTGTACGGCCACACCCACAAGGCCTGCGAAAAATTTATAAATGGCGTAACCCTCTTCAATCCCGGCACGCTCTCGCGCTATGCCGCCTCGAAAAGCTATCTCTATCTTGCCGTGTACGGCGGCAAATTCACGGGTAAAATCGTAGATATACAGCAATGAAATACATAATTGAAACGCTAAAATATTTTAAAAACAACTTTTTATTGCTTCTGCCCTCGCTTGCAGTGTCGATACTGGCGTTTGCGCCCATAATCGACTACTCGGCAGCAGAGAACATACTCCACTCCTTTTCAGACGGCAAAATAAGCGACAGCTTTACCGAGTGGTTCAAACTGTTTATGCCCTTCAACTCGCACAACTGGCTGACCATTGTGCTGAGCATAGTCGCCTACATAGCCCTGGTGCTGGACGTGGCGTACACCCACTCCATGGTGGACAAACACATCAGGTTTGGGAGCAGATCGTTCCGCTCGATAATATCCAGCTTTACGATAAACTTTGTTTACGGACTTATATGCATGATTGTCATCGCCGTCGCGGTGCTCATGCTTGCCCTGCTGATGGCCGTGATAATGAAGGCGTTCGCGCTTGCGCCGGCATATGTATTTATTGTGGGCGCGGTAATATGCGCAATTTTAGCCGCGCTGGCAGTATTCATCGCCGGGCACTTCTTTTTGTGGCTGCCTTGCGCCGAAATTACGGGCTTTAAGATGAGCGAGGCGCTGTACTCCTCCTACGCCCAGGCCCGCACCATACGCTGGAGAAACTTTGTAGCCATTGCCCTGCCGCTGGTGCTTGCCGTTACTGTAACTTCTCTGTTTGCAGCATTTTTGGGCACGGCGGCCGCCGTGATTGCGGGAGCTGTGAGCTTCGGCTGTGCGTATATGATAATAGTAGTGTCAAGCTATATGGCATACGCCGACGTAGAGGGCATCGAGCGCGAAGACCTTAAAAAATACTGAACCTTAAACCTCATTAAATAAAAGAGAGGACTATATGAAATTCAAACACTCATTCAATGTATTTGTGGACAACTTTACCATTACATACAAAGTGTTGCTGTACAGACTGGTCATACTCCTTTTGAGCCTGTGCCTGTACACGGCGGTCATCTTCCCATTTATGAACAGAATAAGCGACACCACCCAAGTGGTTGCGCTTTCGGATGCGCTGGCCTCCTTCGGTTCGGCGTTCGCCAACCTCGACTTTACCGCCATGCAGGGCGCCTGGGCGGCCATACGCGAGGCATTTACCCAGCTTATCGAGATGCTGGGAGCAATGGTCGGCTCGGTGGTGCTGACGGTATTCATAGTGCTGGTTGTATACCTTGTGCAGAAGTTCCTTCTGGGCCTGGGCAACTATACCGCCGGCGCGATGATAAACGACAAGATGGCCATGCGCGCCAACTCGCCCTTTATCGGCACGCTTATTAAAAACCTGGGCAAAGCCTGCCTTTACAACGCCATATATGTGCCCCTTTCCACATTATACGACATAATAATCTTTGTGGCGACGGGTGCAGTTATATACGGCCTGATGCTGGCGGACGCACCCCTTTTGCTGCTCATCTTCCTGTTTTCGACGGTGATAGTTTTTCTGTTTGTGATAAAGATGACGTTCACATCCGACTGGCTGCCCGCGCTCATATACGGCAAGATGACAAACCGCGGCGCAATAGCCTATTCGTTCAACTATACAACGCGGGAAAAGAACTTTTTGAGCGTGCTGTCCAACTATGTTGTGCTGGTGCTGGTGATCTTTGCGATGAACGTTGCGGCGGTGCTTTTAACCCTCGGTGCGGGACTGTTCATCACCCTGCCCGCAAGCTATGTGATACTCATCTGCTTCGAGTTCGTCAACTACTGCGACAACAACGAGATAAAATACTTTATGGATAAAAATACAGTTGTAAAACCTGACCGCGAGCCCGTTATGACGCGCGAGAAGTTCTTCAGGGGCGAGGACGGCGACAAGTAATTTTTCTGCGCGCCCATTCCCCGCCGCGCAAAATGACGGCACGATAAAGAATTTATGTAAAATATGTAAAAATATTTTGATTACCCCCCTTTACAAGGGGGGATTTTTTTTGTATAATATAGTAGTAAGAGTGCGTGAAGCACAAAAATATTAACAACGCCGCCGCCGGAAAACGGAGCGGGCGGGGGCGAATAAAAAACTTTATGGGGGATTTTATATGGATTATAAAGCGGCATACGAAAGCTGGCTGAACGACAGCCGCCTGTGCCCTGAAGGCAAACAGCAACTTGAAGCGATAAAGGACAACGCGGAAGAGATAGAATACTCGTTCGGCGCCGAGCTTGAATTCGGCACGGCAGGCATGCGCGGCATAATCGGCTACGGCACGAACAAGATGAACATCTACACCGTAATGCGCGCAACGCAGGGTCTTTCGAAGTTTATAAAGGGCCTCGGCCCCGAAGCTATGGCCAGAGGCGTGGTCATCTCCTACGACACGCGCTTAAAATCTGACGAATTTGCAAAGGCGGCGGCCGGCGTGCTTGCCGCAAACGATATAAAGGCCTACCTCTTCCCCGACGTGCATCCCGTGCCCATGCTGTCGTTTGCAGTGAGGGAACTGCACACAATTGCAGGCATTATGGTTACTGCTTCACACAACCCCAAGCAGTACAACGGCTACAAGGTATACGGCGAGGACGGCGCGCAGATGAGCCCTGAGGACACCAAGGTCGTGGTGGACAGCATCGAGAAGATAACCGACTATCTCGGCAGCCCCTCACCCACGGGCGAACAGGTCAAAAAGTACATAAAGAGCGTGCCTCCTTCTGTGGACAAAAAATATTACAAGGCACTCACAAAGCTTTCGCTCTCCCGAAAGGCCGTCAAGGCCGTGGGCAAAAACCTCAAGCTTGTGTACACTCCCGTTCACGGCTCGGGCTACATTCCCGTGACAACCATACTCAAGAAACTGGGCATACACGCCACCGTGGTTGAGGAACAGACGAGGAAAGACCCCGAATTCTCCACCGTTCAGGTGCCCAACCCCGAATTCAAGGAGACGCTCTCCATGGGCATAGCCCTCGCGCAGAAGATAGGCGCGACGGTTGTGTTCGGCAC
>DVNU01000014.1 GCA_018714165.1 Candidatus Coproplasma excrementipullorum
GCATCTCCACGATGTCGAGGCTGTCGGCGCCGAGGTCATCGATGATGTTGCTCTGAAGGGTTATCTTGGATACGGGGATATCGAGCTGCTCTGCGAGCATTTTGGCTATTTCTTCAAACATAATTTTGCTCTCCTTACATATTATACTAAAATTTTACAATAAAGTGGGCGCACTGTCAAGTGATTTTTTTATTTAACGCAAATCTCGCATTGGGGCGGCTTGCGATTTTAGTTCGCCTGCTTTTTGACCTGCTTTATGGAGAGGCCGATGCGCTGTTTCTTTACGTCGAGATTGATGATGACGGCTTTTACGCGCTGACCGACCTTTAAGACGTCGGAAGGGTGCCTGATGTACTTATCGCTTATCTCCGACACATGCACAAGGCCGTCCTGATGGACGCCGATGTCGATGAAGGCGCCGAAGTCTATTACGTTGCGGACGGTGCCCTCCACCTCCATGCCGACGGCAAGATCCTCTATGCCCATAATGTCGCGGCGAAGCTTGGGTGCGGGCAGACTGTCACGCACGTCGCGGCCGGGCTTTATGAGTTCAGAGATGATGTCGTTCATGGTTGCCTTGTCGAGCTCACAGTACACGGCGGCCTTATCCTCGCCGAATTCCTCGACCTTTTTGGGAAGGTCTGCAAGGTTATTGTTCTTTACATCGTCGGTGGTGTAGCCGAAGAGCGAGAGAAGTTTTTCGGCCTTCGCATAGCTTTCGGGGTGAACGGCGGTGTTGTCGAGAATGTTTTTGCCGCCGGGTACGCGCAAAAAGCCCGCGCACTGCTCATACGCCTTGGCGCCCAGCTTGGAGACCTTTAACAGCTGTTTGCGCTCGGTGAAGGCGCCGTTCTCCTCGCGGTAGGCGACAATATTTTTGGCAATGCCCGAATTGAGACCCGCAACAAAGCGCAGAAGGGACACGCTGGCCGTGTTGAGGTCGACGCCGACGGAGTTTACGCAGTCCTCCAGAACGCCGCCAAGAACGCTGTCCAGCCTCTTTTTGTCCATATCGTGCTGGTACTGGCCGACGCCTATGGACTTGGGGTCAATCTTTATGAGCTCGGCCAGGGGATCCTGGAGCCTGCGCGCAATAGAAATGGCCGAACGGAGCGTCAAATCATAGTCGGGGAACTCCTCGACGGCGAGAGGGCTGGCCGAATATACGCTGGCGCCCGCCTCGTTGACGACGGCGTAGCTGACATCCGCTTCTGTCTCCTTCAGGAGCTCGGCGACGAAAATTTCGGTCTCCTTGCCGGCCGTGCCGTTGCCTATGGCAATGACGTCGACATGGCACTTCTCAATGAGGTCTTTAATTGTCTTTTTGCTCTCCTCAACCCTGTTTGCGTGCGTGGGATAGATTATGGAAGTTGCAAGCACCTTGCCCGTGGGGTCGACGACGGCGACTTTACAGCCCGTGCGGTAGCCGGGGTCGAGGCCCATTGTCACCTTGCCCTTTACGGGAGGCTGTAATAACAGCGGACGAAGATTGACTTCGAACATCTTTATCGCCTGTTCGGAGGCCCTGTCGGTCAGGATTGTGCGCACTTCGCGCTCGATCGACGGCTCAATGAGACGGTCGTAACCGTCGTCTGCGGCCTCGGTTATGATATCGGCGCAGGCACCCTTGGTGTGGACATATTTAGCCGCGCAGACACGCTTGGCCATGTCGGGACTGAAGTAGAGTTTGACCTTTAAATGGCCCTCCTTTTCGCCCCTGTTTATGGCAAGCACGCGGTGATTTTTGATTTCGGGGACGAGCTCGGCATAGTCTGCATACATGGCATACGTACCCTTTTCGTCGTCCTCAATCATCTTGACCTGAATTTCGCCGTGATTTTCAAAGAGGGTGCGCAGTTTTTTTCGCAGTTCGGCGTTATCGGAGATGATTTCGGCAATGATGTCGCGCGCGCCGGCAATGGCCGCGGCAACGTCGTCCACGCCCTTTTCGGGATCTATGTACTTTTCAGCCTCGGCGTAAGGGTCGCCGTTCTGCTCTAAAATGAACTCCGCAAGGGGCTTGAGACCCTTTTCAACCGCGACGGACGCCCTCGTCTTTTTCTTCTGCTTGAAGGGACGGTATACGTCCTCAATCTCCGTAAGAGTCGCGCAGGCATCTATGGCGGCCTGAATTTCGTCCGTCATCTTCTCCTGCTCGGTGATGGCCTTGGCCACCTCTTCCTTGCGCTTTTTAAGGTTTAAGAGATACTCATACCTGTCGGCAAACTTTCTTAAAACCTGGTCGTCAATGGCGCCCGTCATCTCCTTGCGGTATCGGGCTATGAAGGGAATGGTGTTGCCTTCATCCAAAAGGTCGACCACGTTTTTGGCATGGTCGGGGCGGAGGTTGAATTCGGTTGTAAGTTGTTGTAAGATTTCCATATTCCTATCTCTTTAAATTATTTAGGTTTATTTTTTGTTCAGGCGTAAGCCTGTAACTTTCCTTGGCTTTCTGGATTGCTTTGTTGTGAGTTTTTACAGTAAGGATTTCCTTATTTAAAAACCCTACTCCTTTGTTGTAAAATTTTACGAGAACTTCTGCTATGAGCCAGGCGACGGCCATATGCACGTAGTAATACGATGTGTCCGCGCGGGCACAGCAGGAGAAAATGTAGTCGAGGTATCCCTCCTCAACATAGAAGGACAGCAACGTCGTAAGCGCAAATCGCTGGGAAAATTCGTGAGGTTCTGAGAGGTATTTTTCTATGTAGGGGAAAAATTCTTCCCTGTGCGTCGCTATACATTTTGCCTTGAAGCAGTCGCACAGCGCCCAGTTATCCATCAGTTTAACACACCTGTCTAAACGGGAAATAAACTCGTCATACGGCATATTTGAAACAGCCGTCAGCTTTAAAAAGGTAACCTCAAAGTACTCGTCGGGGAAGGACATAAGCTCGTCCTCGCTCCCCTTAAACTGCTTTGCCAATTTGCGCAAAAGCGGTACACTGACGCCGAGCACGTTTGCATCGGGCTTAGCGAGGTTTTTTTTGAGAAAGTCCGAGTAAGAGCCCTTTGCAAGTCCCTTGAGCTCACATAAAAGTTGTTCGTAGTTCACTGTACCACTCCTCATCATCTCTTCTTGCGTTTGCGGGGCTGGTCGACGGCAGTTTTATGTATGGCACGCCGATATCCTTATATCTCTTTAAAAAGATTTTATAGGCCGTGCCACCGTTTAAAATTATCTTTTGCACAGGACAATTGCCCAACAGCCTTTCAAGGTCGGCGATTTTATAATTCTTGATTGTACTGTCCGCACTGCCGACAATTTCGCACTCGGTCACGATGTCCCACAGCGCTATTTTGTTTAAAGTAAGGAATTCCTTCTTTTCCTGAACAGTTGACGGAAGGAGCTGACCAAAAAAGGTTGACAGTATTTCCCAGAATGAATTTTGCGGATTGCCGTAGTAAAAGGACTGCTGTCTGCTTTTGACCGATGGAAAACTGCCTAAAATAAGCAGTTTGCTGTCGTCATTATAAAAGGGTTCAAAGCCGCTTACAAGCTCGCTCACAGATGCTTGTCCACCCTTCCGACCAGGGCCGTGGCCCTGTACTTTTCGTCGAAGTTATATTCAATAGCCTGCAGCACGTCCTGATAGGTGACGGCGTTTATCTTTTTTACCCGCTCTTCAAAGTTATAGATGTTGCCGCTGTAGATGAGTTCCTTGCCGTATAAAAGCATCTGCGATGACGTGCTCTCCTGGGCGAAGATCTGCGAGGCGAGAAGCTGTTCCTTGCCGCGCCTGAACTCGTACTCTGTGATATTTTTATTCCTGATGTCGTTTATGCAGGCGTCGATAGCCTCGACGGACTGAAGGTAGTTGTCGGAATTTACCCCCGCGTAGACGACGAGCGAGCCCGTATCCTTATAGGACGTGAGGTAGGAATAGACCGTGTAGGCCAGTCCCCTCTTTTCCCTCACTTCCTGGAATAGACGTGAGGACATACTTCCGCCCAGAACGGCGTTGACGATCATTGTGGCGTCGGCCAAAGGCTCGTACCTCTTCATCGAGGGATAGGCTATGCCTATATGCACCTGCTCGATATCCTTCTTTTTGGAGAGGTTTTTGCTCTGAAGGCGCACTTCCACCGTGCGCTGTGTGCCATTCCCGCGGGGGACGGAGGAAAAATATTTTTCAACCAGGCCCTGCGCTTCCTCAATGGAGATATTGCCCGCCATGGATATTACGATATTGTCGGCGGTGTAGCGCTCGCCCATGTAGGATAATATATCAGCTTTTTTAAAGCCGCGCACATTTTTGCGGGGGCCGAGAATGTTCCTGCCGTAGTTCTTTTCGCCGAAGAATGCCTTTGAAAGAAGGTCGAGGCACAGATCGTCGGGAGTGTCCTCGTTCATGGATATCTCCTCGATTATTACGCCCTTCTCCCTCTTCATTTCGTCGGCAGGGAAGGTGGAATTGAGGAAGATGTCCGAAAGTATTTCAAAGGCCTCGGCCGCGTGGTCTGAGGTGGATTTTGCGTAATAGCAGGTGATGTCCTTGCCCGTGAAGGCGTTTACCTGGGCGCCGATCGCGTCCATTTCGTCCGATATATTGAAGGCGTTGCGTTTTTTGGTGCCCTTGAACATCATGTGCTCGATGAAGTGCGAAATGCCGTCCTCCTCATCCGTCTCCACGCACGCGCCGGTGCCTACGATTATGCCCATAGTTACAGATAAAAGTCCGCTCATCTGCTTTACGATAAGCCTTATGCCGTTGTCTAACTGTTTATAGTGTACCATTATTCTCCTAAGTTTTGCGAAACGGTGACAAGCGCCAGTCCGTTTGAAGTTATGTAAGATAAAATGTTGGGAAGAGCCGTCACGGTGACGTCCATTGGGTGCATGAGAACAAACTCTCCCGAAGAGATGTTGCGCGTTGCTCTGTCATAGATGAGGCCTGCATCCGAATCGCGCCAGTCTATCGTATCCCGCGACCACATTATGATTTTTAGGTTTAAGGTTGAACAGGCCGACAGAGTGGCGTCGCAAAAAGCGCCCGAAGGCGGCGCAAACAGCGTTATATTGGTATTGAGGATGGCGTTGATGAGCTTTACCGACGGCGAAATCTCGTCGATATTCTGGCGGTAGTTCATCTGCGAATGGTCTTTATGGAAGTAGCCGTGGGAGCCGACCTCGTGCCCGCGCGCGTAAATTTCACGCGTGCAGTCTACGTTGTCGTCAGCCCAGCTTCCGCCCAAAAAGAAGGTTGCCTTTGCGCCGTATTCGTCGAGAATGTCCAAAATTTTATACACGTTTGCGGTGTTCTGGTAGACGTTGAACATCAGCGAAACGCCCGCCGGATTTTCCGTCGCAGAATAATAGGGCTCATCGTGCTCGCCCGAAACCTCCACCGCCCCGCCGCTTACAAATCCGACGACGCAGGTGGCGACGATTATCGAGCATAAAATTGCGTTGACCGCAATGGCAATGATTTTGTTTTTCAAAATAAGTTTACCCCTAAATCAAAATAACTATTAATATTTTATTTAGGAGCGGCACAAATTTTGCTTATTATTTGAGCGTGATTATGGTTACGCCCGTTTCGCCCTCGCCGTATTTGCCGAGGCGGAAGGACTTTACGTTTTTGTGGCCCTTTAAGTGGCGGGCAATTGCCTCGCGCAGTTTGCCCGTGCCTACGCCGTGAATGACCTTTATCACCTCCAGGTTGTTCATAACCGCCCTGTCGATAAAGTTATCCACCTCCTCAAGCGCTTCGGGCACGGTCATGCCCAGAAGATTGATTTCAAGCTGAGGCTTGGACGGCGCAGAGTCGGCAATCCGCTTTACGCGCACCTCGCGCTTTGGCGGCGCGGCGGGGGTATTTATTTTCTGCAACTGCGAAATTTTGCAGCGCGTCTTTATGCTTCCGCACAGTATTTCGGCCTCGCCCTTGCCTGCGTTGACGGACAGAACCTGCCCGACAGACTGCAGCCCTGCAAAATATATATTGTCGCCGACCTTTAAATTGGCGGGTGTGGCCTGCTCATAGTCGGTCACTTTGCGCTCGCCCTCCTCCTCGGAGTAGGCGGCGTTTTTGAGCTTGTTTTTGAGGGTGCGTGCCTTTATCAGGTCGCCCTGGCTGAGCTCCTCCTTTTTAAAAAGGGTCTCAATCTCATCGAGCAATTCCTCTGCCTGTGCAGTGCGCTCGTTGATTATCCTGCGGCTCTCGGCGCGGGCGTTTGCCGTAAGCTTTTCGCGCTGTTTGTTGAGCTCGTCTATTCGGCGGTTGACTTCGGCAAGCTTGCTCTTCCACTCGTTTTCAAGCGCTATAGCCTCATCGAGCTTTTTCTGCGCCTCCACCCTGCTCTCCTCCGCGCGGCGAACGATGTTTTCGAAGGCCTTGCCGCCCTCCGAAAGGTAGCCTACGGCACGGTTCAAAATATCCTCGTCCATACCGAAGCGGCGGCAGATTGCCAGCGCATTGCTGGCGCCCGGCAAGCCTATCTTTATGGAATAGAGCGGCTTTAATGTTGAGGCGTCGAACTCCATAGAGGCGTTTTCGATGCCGTCAACAGTGTAAGCAAATTCCTTTAGGGGCGTGAAGTGTGTGGTTATGATGCCGCGGCAGCCTATGTTTAAAAAGTGCTCCACAACGGCCTTTGCAAGGGCCTGCCCCTCGTCGGGGTTGGTGCCGCCTCCCAGCTCGTCTATGAGCACGAGCGAACCGGAAGTTGCCCTCTTGCACATATCTATTACGGTAGTTATGTGGCTGGAGAAGGTTGAAAGGCTCTCCTCTATGCTCTGACTGTCGCCGACATCACAGAAGATATCGTCGAAGGCGCAGACGGCCGACCCTTCGGCCGCGGGAATGAATATGCCGCAGGCCGCCATGAGGCAAAAGAGGCCGCACATCTTTAGCGTTACCGTCTTACCGCCCGTGTTGGCGCCGCTTATTAAGAGGAAGTTGTAGTCCCCGCCCAGCTCCAGCGAGACGGGCACGACCTTTTTGGGGTCGATCAGGGGGTGCCTGCCCTTTATTATGTTGATGTAACCGCGCTTGTTGACCTGGGGCAGAACGCACTTGTTTGAGTATGAATACTGTGCGCGGGCGTAGTAGCTTTCGATATGGCAGAGCACTTCGATATCAGTGGCGAGGCGTTCTGCCATGTCGCCGACGCGGAGGGACAGCAACTTTAAAATGCGCTCGACTTCCTCCTTTTCGTCTATCTGAAGGGCGACAAGCTCGTTGTTGAGCTCTAAAACATACTCAGGCTCGATGAAGAATGTGGCGCCCGACTGAGAGCGGTCGTGCACGAGTCCCTTTACGCGCGAACGGTACTCGGCCTTGACGGGAATTACGTACCTGTCGCCGCGCATAGTGACTATGCCGTCCTGAAGGTAGCGCGAGGTGTCACCCGTGACATATTCGGAGAGTTTGGAGCGTATGCGCTCGTTCAAGCTCTTTATCTTTGTCCTTATGGTATACAGCGCGTCGCTGGCGTGGTCGGAAACTTCGTCGTCGGAGATTATCTTTTCGGTTATGTCGTCCTCAAGGTGCTTGTCGTAGTAGATTCGGGCGCTGTCGGCCTTGATTTTTACAATCTCTTCGTCCTCCACGCCGTTTATCGAGGTGTAGGCCAGCCTGGCAGAGCGCAGAAGGGCGTTTACCTGCCTGAGTTCGGCGCAGGAGAGCGTGGAGCGCTTGGAGGCGCGCGTGAGAAGCTCCCGCACGTCGGGGAAGTATTCAATGCCGCCCAGGCCGTAGCGGAACAAAAGCTTTAAGCTCTCTGCCGTGCGCATGAGCTCCTCCCTCACGACGGCGAGGTCGGAAGAGGGCGCAAGAGAGGCAAATATCTGCTTTGTGCCGCCGAGACAGGCATAGTCCGCGCAGGCGGACAGCACTTTATTGAGTTCGAGCCGTGAGAGACTTTTTTCGTCCATAATTTTTAAAGCACGGGGCTTTTGCTGTGCCCCGAAGTATAGTTTTTGAAATAATTTTTGAGTTTATCCGCACTGTCGGCCATGCCCGACACCTCTGCGGCATTTCCGAGCGTACAGTCGGCAAGCGTGCCTGTGAAATTCTGCGGAGCAACGAGGCTTGCGCAGTTGAAGAGTTCGAAGGCGCACCTGCCCGCAACATAGCGGCGCATGGGGAAGGCCCTGCCGCTCTCGTCGGTGATGGTATATATATCCCGCCTGTCGCACGTTTTACAGGACTTTCCGAAGGGACAATAGACTAAATCCATTACCTTTATATCGCCCGCGGATAGAAGGAATGTGTTTGCGCCGGCGAGAGGACGGGCCTCGGCAAAAGTAAGCTCCTTGGAGAGCGCCACATATTCGGCGTTCAGCTGTGAGAGCGAAAGGGAGCTAGCAAGATTGAATCCGCAACCTGCAAACAACTTTTTGCCCTGTTCGCGGCAGAACTCTATGGCCCAGAAGCCGTCACAATACACGCCGTCGAAGGCGGGAAGCACTTCCTTTACACCTTCGAGCGCATCGCCGTTCATAAAGGGCGGAAGATATAAAAACTTCTGCCCGCCGAAATTGCCCAATTTTGAGAGGTCAACAGCACCGTAGTCGTCGGGCTTGAGTATACCTATGTCGGCCTCAACTCCCGTAAGGTCGCGGGCGATGGTGGCGATTTTGCCGTTTAAGCCCGTGTTTGTCACATCGGGAAGGGGGTCAACTTTTTGAATTGCCGTATGGGGCGGCGCGGAAATTATATTGAAATACTGCCCGTAGACCTGCCGCCTGAATGCGTTGAGCGCCGAGGCGGGGACAAAGGGCGAGCCGTCGATAGTAATGTTCTTATAGCGCACTTCAAAGGGGAATGTATCCACCTTGTCAAAACAGCGCACTATATCCTCCTCTGTGACGGCGCGGTTGACCGCCGCCGAGGGGACAAATTCGCCCGAAAACTGCTTGCCGTCTATAGATGCAGTGAGGATTTTGCCCTCACAGATTGAGACGGAAAGCTCAACAGGTCTTAATTTTCTGCCCTCAAGGAGACGGGCGTTTAAGCGCGAATCGGTTGTAATAAAGGCCTTGTCGCCATTCAGGAGCCGCGTGTTGGATGAGATGTAAAAACCGTCCTTTGCGGAACCCGAAAAAATTGCCCCGCACACCTCTTTTCCGCCGCGCAGGATTTTGAAGGAGTCTCCTTCGGCGCACTTCTGCGCGCTCTGGCACAGGTACCTGCCGTTGACAACCTTTATTGTACCGCAGAACTCGCCTATGTGACCCTGCACCGCGCGTGACAGAAAATTTTTGTCCTGTCCGAACGCCAGGCCCCTTGTGTAGTTGCCCCTGTTGTAAGTGCGCTTTAAATCGGAGAGCGCGCCGGGACGGGGATGTCCGTCGAGTATGCCGCGGTAGTACGCCACTGCAGCCGAGACGTATTCCGGACGGCGCATCCTCCCCTCTATCTTGAAGGAATAGACGCCCGCCTCGGCGAGCTTTAAAATGTCCTCACCGACCGACAGGTCGGAGGGTGACAGCGCATATGCGCGCTCGGTAAAGCCTTCACGGTCGATTGAGTAGAGCTTGCGGCAGGGCTGTTTGCACCGCCCGCGGTTGCCGCTGTTGCCGCCCGCGAAGGAAGAAAGATAGCACTGGCCCGAAAAGCAGGTACACAGCGCACCCTGAACAAAAACTTCGGTCTGGATTATGCGCGCAATCTTTTTTATCTCTTCAAAGGGCGTCTCGCGCGCCAGAATTACGCGGTCGAAGCCGTATTCCCCGGCGAGCTTTGCGCCGTAAATATTGTTGACTCCCGCCTGCGTTGAAAGATGCAGGCACATATTGGGATAGGTCTTTTTTAAATATCTGCCCAGGAAGATGTCCTGGATTATGAGCGCGTCGGCACCCGCATTGTGGGCGGCGACGGCGGAGTTTATGAAGTCCTCTGTTTCGCTCTGCTTGACAAGCGTGTTTAAGGCGACGTGCACCCTCACGCCCAGCGCGTGAGCATATGCACACAGCGAGCGCAACTCGTCCTCGCCGAAGTTATCAGCCGAGGCCCGGGCCGAAAAACTTTTGAGACCGAGATATATTGCGTCCGCGCCGCTATTTATTGCGGCGCGGGCCGAAGCGAGGTCTCCTGCAGGGGCTAAAAGCTCACACATTGCGGTATCCGTACTTATTTATTATCTGCGCCACGGCGCCCTCGTTGTTGGTGACGGCCACAAAGTCGGCTTTGGCCTTTAATTCAGATACGGCATTGCCGACGGCAACGCCCACTCCCGCCGCCTCTATCATTGTTATGTCGTTGAGGTTGTCGCCTATGGCCACAGTATCGGCAATGTCAATATCGTAGCGCGCTGCCAGAAATTTCAGCGCAGCGCCCTTTGTGTCGCCCAGGGGCGAAACTTCAACAAGGACGTCCGCACTGCAGGTTACGTCATATTTGTGCGCAAAGTTATCCTTCATATACTTATACAGCGCAGGCCTGTCCTCAGCCGTGCACAGACTGGCCACCTTCTGGCAGGATATTTTGTTTTGCAGTATGAACTGCGAAAGGGGCGTGGGGGTATGTTCGGATTTTACGCCCGTCACAGCTTCGTATATCTTAAGATAGGGATTGTCTGCGGGGATATCTGTGAGAAATCTGTCGTCACAGTAGGCATTTACCGACTGGTGCCGGCCTTCGAAGGCGGCGCAGATTTCGGACGCCTGTTCGGGGGTGAGGCCGCCGTGACGGATATATTCGCCCGTCTGTATATCGGCTATAACCGTGCCCTGGCAGGCAATCACCAACCCCCTGAGGCCGAGGGCGCGAACACGGGGAAGAATTGATGCGAGTATTCTGCCCGTGCACACGGCAAATATGCCGCCGTCGGACACATAGCGCGAGATTGCCTCCCGCACTTCGGGCAGAACCTTCTGATCGGATGTTATTAAAGTGCCGTCGAAATCGGAAACTATGAGTTTTGCGTTGAGTTGAGTCATTTCAGTTTGAAAAATAATCCTTTATCGCGCGAGCGACTTTCAGGCTGATCCCCGGCGTCCGGGCTATCTCTTCAGCCGAGGCGCTCATGATTTTGTCTATAGTCGAGAATTTATCCATCAGGGCGATGCGACGCTGTTTGCCCACGCCCTCTATTTTTTCGAGCTCGCTTTTGAGTATATTTTTGGAGTGAAGGTTGCGGAAATATGTTATGGCGAAGCGGTGCGCCTCGTCCCTTATACGCTGAACCATTCTCAGCGAATAGTCGCGGCGGGGAATCTTTACGCTTTCGGGCGAGGAGAGAGTGAAAATTTCCTCCTCCTGCTTGGCTATGGAGATGAGCTCTATATCATTCACTCCCATCTGATTGAAAATTTCGGCCACGGCGGAGAGCTGGCCCTTGCCGCCGTCTATGACTATAAGATCAGGTTTGGGGAAGCGCTCCTCCTCATCTGTACCCAGTTTTGAAAGGCGGCGGTTGAGTACTTCCTGAAGGGAGGCAAAGTCGTTTGCGCCCTCCACCGTCTTTATCTTGAAGCGGCGGTACTGGTTGCGGTCGGCCTCGCCGTCGATAAATACAACCATTGAAGCGACCTTGTCCACGCCCGAAACGTTGGAGATATCGTAGCACTCCATTCTGCGAGGGTAGCGCTTCAGGCCCAGTTGTTCCTGCAGACGCTTGCAGGCGTTGACGGTCATATCGTCGCGGTGCTTTATCTTGTCGACAGACTTTTCAAGGTAGTCGCGCGCATTGCGCTCGGCCATCTTTAAAAGTTCGGCCTTTACGCCCTGTTTTGCCGCCGTTATCTCCACCGTCTTGCCCAGCTTCTCCTTAAAGAAGGACAAAACGAGATCCTTTTCGCAATATTCGGGAACAATTAGTTCGGGGGGCGCCTCGTGCGCGGTGTAGTACTGGGTTATAAATGATGTGAGCGCCTCGCCGTCGGTGAGATGGGCCTCGTCGAGGGCAAACGAACTTGCGCCCTGCATTATGCCCTTGCGGGTGACGAGCACATTGACCGCCGAATACAGATTATTTGTAGCGTAGGCTATGATGTCGGCGTCGATCGATTTGTTGATGGAAGTTATGCGCTTGGCCTCAAGCTTGGAGAGCATAGCTATCTTGCTCTTGTAGTCCATTGCCAGCTCGAAGGCTTCGGCCTCGGCTGCAGCCATCATTTTTTGTTCAAGTATGGCCTGGGCGCCCTTGTAGTTGCCGTCTAGAAAGGACAGCGCCTTTTTTACCCTTTCGGCATACTCTTCCTTTGTTATCTTATGCGCACAGGGCGCGGCGCACCTGCCTATGTGATAGTTGAGGCACTCGCGCCTGGGCTTGGCCGTTATTGCCGTGCGGCACAGCCTGACGCCGAACAGGAGCTGAACGACGTCGAGTATGTCGCGGTAGTTTATGCCGCCCATAAAGGGGCCGAAGTATCTGCCGCCGTCCTTTTTTATCCTGCGTGTAACGTAGAAGGACGGAAAGTCCTCGCGCATATCGACCTTTATATATGGATATGTCTTGTCGTCCTTTAAGAGAATGTTATACTTGGGCTTGTACTTCTTTATGAGGTTATTTTCGAGGGCGAGGGCGTCGATTTCGGTATTGGTTATGACGTAATTGAAGTCGGCGATGTTGGCCACCATCTGCATAACCTTTTCTGGCTTGGGCGTGTTGTGAAAGTACTGCCTGACACGGTTTTTGAGCACGCGCGCCTTGCCGACGTATATGACATTGCCGTATTTATCCAGCATTATATATACGCCGGGAGAATCCGGCAGAAGTTTGAGTTTTTCCTTTATTACGTCCATACTAAACCAAGATATATTTTAGCATATCATTATTTTTTTTGCAATATTAATTAGCATCTTTTCGCGCAAAAATGAGCGCAAAAGAGACTTAAATTAAAGTGCGCCCGACGGACTGCAAAGTCCGTCGGGCGCAAACAGCGCAAAAAATTATTCGAGTTCGAACGCGCCTGTGTAGAGCTGATAATATTTGCCCTTCTGCGCAATGAGCTGTTCGTGGTTGCCGCGCTCGATAATTTCGCCCTGTTCGAGCACCATTATGGCCTGGCTGTTTCTTACCGTCGACAGCCTGTGTGCGATGACGAATACCGTTCTGCCCTCCATAAGTTTATCCATACCCTGCTCGATGAGCTTTTCGGTACGGGTATCGATGGACGAAGTGGCCTCGTCGAGTATGAGCACGGGGCACTGCGAAACCATTGCGCGGGCGATTGCCAGAAGCTGCCTCTGCCCCTGCGAGAGATTGGCACCGTCGCCCTTTATCATCGTCTGATAACCTTCAGGCAGATGAGTGATGAATGAGTCGGCGTTGGCAAGCTTAGCCGCATTTACACATTCCTCGTCGGTGGCGTCGAGGCGGCCGTAGCGGATATTATCCATTACGGTGCCCGTAAACAGGTGAGTATCCTGCAATACGATGCCCAGCGAGCGGCGAAGGTCTGACTTTTTGATATCCCTTATGTTGATGCCGTCGTAGGTTATGGCACCCGACTGAATGTCGTAGAAGCGGTTTATGAGGTTGGTTATGGTCGTCTTGCCTGCGCCGGTCGCGCCGACAAAGGCGATCTTCTGGCCGGGCTTGGCGTACAGGCTGATGTGCTTGAGTATTACCTTTTCAGGCGTGTAGCCGAACACTACGTCGTTGAAGCGGATGTCGCCCTTCAAGGGAATGTATTCGAATGTGCCGTCGCCGTTGGGCTTCTTCCAGGCCCAGACCCCCTCCGCCATTTCGCCGTGGGTGAGAGTGATGTCTCCCCCCTCGTCTTCGGGGGTAGTATCAATCATTTCAAAGATGCGCTCTGCACCGGCAAGGGCCATAATTATGGCGCTGAACTGCTGCGATACCTGTTGTACGGGCATATTGAACTGCCTGGTGTACATGAGATAGGAAACAAGCATACCCGCCATGAGCGCCAGCCTGTTTGTCGCGTCAGCTTCCATGACGCTGCAGTAAATGGACAGCAGCCCCGCTTCACCGCTGAAAACGATTATAATGACGCCGACGAGGGCGACAAGAACATATTGCAGATAGCCGAGGTTGTTGTTAACAGGGCCCATCAGGAAGGCGTAGGCATTGGCCTTGCTGCCCGCCTCATTGAGCTTGTCGTTGACCTCTTTGAAGCCTTCGCGGGCCTTAGGCTCGTGACAGAAAACCTTTATGACTTTCTGTCCTTCGGTCATCTCCTCCACATAGCCGTTGAGAGCGCCGAGGGCCTTCTGGTTTGCGAGATAGTATTTTGCCGACCTGCCGCCTATTATTTTTGTGGCAAATACAATGCCGACAAGCACGACGCAAGCGACAAGCAACAACGTTATGCTGTAGGTTAACATAAACGCAAGAACGGCAAGAAGAGTAAGCACGGACGAGATGAGCTGGGGAATGGTCTGCGTTAAGAGCTGGCGCATAGTGTCTACGTCATTGGTGTAGAGGCTCATCAGGTCGCCGTGGGTATGAGTGTCAAAATATTGCAGGGGAAGCGTCTGCATGGTCGCAAACATATCGTCGCGCATCTTTCTGAGCGTGCCCTGTGCAATATACATCATTATGAGGTTATATGCAAACGAGGATATGGCTCCCGCTGCGTAGATACAACACATCATTATGATATTGCTCATTATAAGATCCATATCGGCGTTCATCTGGTGATCGATGAGCTCGGTGGTGATTACCGAAACGCGGGAAGCCGCCGTGACGTTTGCTACGGAAGCGATACAAACGAATATGATAACGCATATGGTCGCAAATTTATTGCGCATGAAAGTGTATCTGAGCAATCTGCCCAGCGTCTTCATGGGGGTTTTTGCTCCCCTCTTGGTCTTTATGAGGTCGCCGCCGTAGTCCTTGCTTTTATTCATTGCAGGCATTATTCCTCACCCCCTTTCATCTGGGATTCATAAACATCTTTATAAATTTCGTTGTTCGCAAGCAATTCTTCGTGCGTGCCTATGCCGTTGATCCTGCCCTCGTCGAGGACGATTATCCTGTCCGCATCCTGAACGGAAGCTACTCGCTGGGCAATGATTATCTTGGTCGTTTCGGGCGCGTACTTGCGGAGATTTTCGCGGATGATTGCGTCGGTCTTGGTATCGACAGCAGAAGTCGAGTCGTCGAAGATGATTACCTTGGGGTGCTTCAACAGCGCGCGGGCAATGCAAAGTCTCTGTTTCTGACCGCCGGACACATTTACGCCGCCCTGGCCGAGGTCATAGTTATACTTACCGGGCAGATTCTGAATGAACTCGTCGGCGCAAGCCTGAACGGCGGCCTCGCGAACCTGTTCGTCGGTGGCCGTCTCATCGCCCCAGCGGAGGTTTTCGGCAATCGTGCCTGAGAAGAGCACGTTCTTCTGGAGAACCATCGCAACCGTGTTGCGGAGAGCGTCGAGGTTATACTTTTTAACATCTATGCCGCCTACTTTGACTGTGCCCTTTGAGGGGTCATAAAGTCTGGGAATGAGGGAGACGAGCGAACTCTTGCCCGAACCCGTGGCGCCTATGATGCCGATGGTTTCACCCGACTTTATATGTACGTCGATGTCCTTGAGAACGGCCACATCGGCTTTCTGCGAGTAGCAGAACTCAACGTTTTCAAAGTCGATGGAGCCATCCTTGACTTCCTTAATCTGTTCCTTGGACTTGGGAAGAGTTGTCGTCTCTTCAAGAACCTGCACGATACGCTCGGCAGAACCTCTTGAAAGAGCTATGAAGTTGAGGCACATTGCCACCATCATTACACCCGAAAGAATCTGCGCCGAATACTGTATGAGCGTCTGCAATTCGCTGGGCTGTATGCCGCCTGCAATATTGCCGACATACATATTTGAGCCCATTGTGAGAATAATGATGTTGACGATGAACATTACCAACATGACGCTGGGCATCATGATGGTGAGTATTCTTTCGGCCTTGACGGAATATGTGTACACATCGCCTGTGGCCTTTTTCATCTTCAAGATCTCCCTGTCTTCCCTCACATATGACTTAACAACCCTTATGGCCGTGAGGTTTTCCTGAAGCACGGCGTTCAAGGAGTCGTACTTTCTGAACATCGTTCTGAAATATGGAACGACTTTAACCATGCAGAATGCAACGACAACGCCAAGAGCTATAGCGGCGCCGCCGAAGATGAGCGCCATGATGGGCTCGATGACGATCGTCATGATAATGGATGCGATAAACAGAATGGGCGCGCGCACGAGCATGCGGATTGCCATCTGATATGCGTTCTGAACGTTGGTCACATCGGTTGTGATACGCGTGATTAGGCTGGCCGTGGAGTAATTGTCGATATTTGCAAACGAGAAAGTCTGCAAATTGTTGTACATATCCTCCCTTAAGTTGTGCGCAAAACCGCTAGATGCTTTGGCCGCAAGTTTTGCCCCAGCGGCGCCAGAGATCAAGGCTATAACGGCACAGACTATCATGAGGACGGCTGATACGATGATGACGTTGATGTCAACTTCGCGCGTGCCCGTCTTATCTTCGGCAACGGCCTGAAGCTCGCCCACGATGAAGGTCATAAGGAAAGGAATGACAATTTCCATTATCGCCTCCACCGCCATAAGTACGGGTACGATAATGGAAGCAGTCTTGTACTCCCTTACACTTTTGAGCAGTTTTTTGATCATATATATCTCCGGATAAAAATTAATTGACTTATTTAATATTATTCAAGACTGTTCTGAATTTTCTGAAGCAGATTTTTAAGCGTTTCCTGCTCCTCTTCGGTCAATGCGGCGCAGACTTTAGCGTCGCATTTGTCCATAAGCTCCTTATTCTTTTTGCACAACTCGATCCCGGCGTCGGTCAAAGCGAGATACTTTGTGCGCGCATCCTCCTCAGACGACGCACGGGTAATAAAGTCTGCCCGTTCAAGATTGACAAGCATCGCCGATACAGACGAAGGGCGCAACCCCGTCTCCCTCTCCACATCGCGCTGGCATACTTTTTTGCCCTCTTTTGATTTGATGTGAATAAAAACTAACGTATGCAATTGTACCGCCGAAATACCG
>DVNU01000015.1 GCA_018714165.1 Candidatus Coproplasma excrementipullorum
TGGCTTTTATATCGATACACATTTATTATAACGCATACATTGTAAAATTTCAAGCCGCAACGGGGGATTTTGGATAAAAATTTGTAAATACCGAATGAAACGCGCCTTCGGCGCACGAAATAAATACTTGCCGCAAAGCGGAATTTCACGCAGGCTACATGCCTGCATTTCACTGCGCCGCAAAATCAGTAGTCCCCCCGCTCTTCACAAAAGGCCCCGCGTTCGCGCGTGCAGACTATGCGGTAGTTGTTTTTTGGCTGGGCGGCAAAGAGCGTGAACGGCGACGTGGACGTGACGATAGCCCCCGCAATATCCGCAAAGTAAGCGCAGTTGCCCGCGCTCATCACAAAGGGCACGCCGTACAGGTATGCGTAGGCGCGCGCAAGCAACGGGGACATCTGCCCTGCATTTTCGAGCAGGCAGAGCACAATGTTGCAGCCGCACAGCGACAGGCTCCTTATGCTTTCGGGAAAGTGCAGATCGTTTTCTATGCACAGCCCCACCCTGTAGCCGCCCAGCTTATACAGCCCCAGATAGGCGCCGCTCTTGTAATTTTCGCCGTCGACGACGTGGAGCATATCGGTTATGCCAAGCAGTCTCCCCCCCTCCGCCACCGCAGCCGACTTGCGCTTGAGGCCCCGGCTGTCCGTGCGGCAACCGCACACGGCGGCACAGCCCGAACGGCGGGTCAGGCGGGTCAATTGGCCCAGTTTGTCGCTTCTGCCCGACAATTCGGCGTCGTAATCAACGTCGCCGAGATAGCCGAATCCGATCAGAGCGATATCACATTCAGGCAGCGACGCGGGCATCTCCCCCGCCTGCAACCTCGGCACCACGCAAATTTTCATACATATTATACTATTTTTACACGACAAAAAATGTTCTAACGCACGGCGGCGGAACATACCTTAAAAATATGAAAAAGGCCATTGTGATTGTAACCGCCGCGGCGGTGTGCGCACTGAGCGCACCGCTATACGGCTGCGCGCCCGAAGGCGAAGAGACGAGCAAATACACGATAGAAGCGACATATGACGGGGGCAACAAGCTTACGGGCAGCGTTAAGCTTAGCTTTTACAACGATACAGACAACGCTTTGAACAGCCTTAAGTTCAACCTTTGGGGCAATGCCTACCGCGAGGGCGCGCTTAGCTCCCCGATATCCGACGCGACGACTGCGCAGGCGTACTACGACGGCCGAAGCTACGGGCAAATGGAGATAGTGGGCGCAGACGGCGGCGAGTGGCAGGTGTGCGGCGATGACCGCAACATACTGGAAATCACCCTTCCTTCGGCTATATATCCCGACGAACGCACCGAAGTGAGCATAGATTACGAGCTCACCCTGGCAAACGTAAACCACCGCACGGGCGTGGCCGAAAGAAGTGTAAACCTGGGCAACTTTTACCCCATACTGTGCGCCTACGGGCAGTCGGGCTGGCTGGAGTACACCTACTGCCCGACGGGAGACCCGTTTGTGTCAGATGTGGCCGACTACTCGGTTGAGCTGACCATTCCGCAGGACTACACCGCCGCGGCCAGCGGCGCGCTTAAGGAGAGGACGGAGGGCAACGGCCAGGCGATATGCCGCTACGAACTGAGTTGCGCCAGGGATTTTGCCATAGTGCTTTCACGCGAGTTTGAAGTGCTGAGCTGCGACGCGGGCGGCGTGACCGTAAACTATTATTACTACGACGACGACAGTGCGCAGGACTGCCTGGACGTCGCCGCCGAAAGCCTGGAATATTTTGCAAACACCTTCGGCGACTACCCCTACCCCACCCTTTCCGTAGTGCAGACGGGCTTTTGCCAGGGCGGAATGGAGTACCCCGCCCTTACGATGATCTCGGACAACTGCGACCGGACGACGGCCATATATACCATAGTGCACGAAAACGCGCATCAATGGTGGTATGCGGCGGTGGGCAGCGACGGGTACGCACACAGTTGGCAGGACGAGGGCCTGGCGGAGTATTCCACCCTTATGTTCTTTGAAAACACCCCCGAATATGGCTTTACCAAGACGGGTCTGCTGGGTTCGGCGACCAAGGCTTACCGCGCGTACTTTTCGGTATACAACCAGCTGTTCGAGGGAGCCGACACCAAGATGGAGAGGACGCTTGACGAGTTTTCAGGCGACTATGAATATGCCAATATAGCCTACAATAAGGCGCTGTTGATGTTCGACGCCGTGCGCTCGGCCTGCGGCGACGACGGATTTTTGGCCGCGCTTAGGGAATATTTTGACGAATACACGGGCAGGATTGCCCCGCCGGAAGGGCTGATTGCCGCCTTCTGCCGCCGCGCCGACTGTGAGGGGCTGTTCGACAGCTTTTTGGAAGGAAAAGTAATAATATAATTAACGCAAATCTCGCCTTGGGGCGGCTTGCGATTTGCCGTTATCTGAGGACGCTGTCTCAAACGGCGTAAGGACAACGTCGTTTTCGGTCATCGTTCGCGCGGTGATATGCGCTCACTTATCTCACAACGCCAAACAGTGGGTGACTACTGTTTGAAGAACAGCGTTGCTCGCCCTCGCGGGCGCAATCTCAAGCGCCCTACATTTTTTAATTGCGCCCGCTTCACCTGCCGAGGCGCAAGTATGCGCAAATTGGGGCCTTTGCCTTGAAAGCGTGGTTTCAAGGCAAAACATTAATTATCCTGGAAGTTAACGCAAATCTCGCCTTGGGGCGGCGCCGTCGGCGCCGCCCCCGTTAATAATGCACACTTTTTTTACATTTGGGGGAGGCAAAAATATTCAACTTTTTGTTGCCAAAAGAAATATTATGAAGTATAATAATGTTGCCTGCGGGAAATACAGACAACAAAAACCGCGGACAAAGGTTTTTTTATGGACGCATACCCAAGTTATTATTCTGAATGCGAATAGACTGCCGCGTGACCGGACTGCACAGTGCGCGGGAGTTTTTTCGCGCACTATTTTATTTTTACGGAGAACAGCAGTATGGTCAAATTTTTTGTAACGGGCGAGGATATGAAGCTCGTCCGTGCGGACAGATTCGAGAATTTGTGCTGGGTAGACATGGTCAACCCCACCGACGACGAGGTTGACGACATCGTAGAGGCGACGGGCGTTTCCGAGGACATGATTATGGCCGCGCTGGACGAAGAGGAGCCTGCGCGTACCGAGTTTGACGAGGGCAACAGTATGTTCGTCGTCGACTGCCCCATAATTGAGGAGAGCGACGGCGGCGACACCTACTCCACCCTGCCCCTTGCCATCATCTACAATAAAAATTGCATAATAACCGTCTGCCTGAAGGGCAACCCCGTTTTAAAGGACTTCATCACGGGGCGCATCAAAATTTTCTGCGACAAGCCCGTGGGGTTTATTTTAAACTTTATGTACGGCAACGCCAAGCGCTTTTTGTACTGCCTTAAGCAGATAGACCGCAAGGCCCACCGCGTGCAGACCGAGCTGGGCAGAACGCTCAAAAACGAGGAGATTTTACAGCTTTTAGAGTTGGAAAATTCGCTGGTATACTTTTCAACCTCCCTCAACGCCAACTATAAAGTGCACGAAAAGCTATCCAAGGTCGAGGCCGTGGCCACGCGCGAAGACTACCAGGACTTGTACGACGATATGGTCATCGAGAGCAGTCAGGCCGTGGAGATGTGTAAAATTTACAAGGACATACTCTCCGTTTCGATGGACGCGTATGGTTCGGTAATCTCCAACAACGCCAACGACACGATGAAAAAGCTGACGGTCATAACCATTCTTCTGGCCATACCCACTATGATAGCGGGATTCTGGGGAATGAATATGCCCGTGCCCTGGCAGGCGCAGGAGGGAGACACCTCCACCCTGTGGTTCTGGGTGGTGATTGGCGCAACCTTTGTGCTGACGGCCGTTGTTGCGTTTATTTTAGTAAAGTCGATGAAATTCAGGCCCGCAACAAAGCGCAGGCAGAAAAAACAGAGACGAACGAGGAAATAAATTATGCCCATTTTACAATATAAGTGCCCCATATGCGGCAGGGAATTTGAAGAGCTTGTTAAAAAATACGACGACGAGGTGCTGTGCCCCGACTGCAAAACCAAGGCTGAGCGCAGTTATTCGGGCTCGGTGTGGTCGGCGACGGGCAAACCCGCCAAAAAATGCAGCGGGCACTGCTCTACCTGCGGCGGTTGTAAATAAAAAAGCCGATAATCGGGCCATATATGCGGCCCAATAGTACCAAAACTAAATTTCAACAATCTTAACTAGCGGCGAGGCCTTTGGCCTCGCCGCTAGTTTTTTTGTGCCGCGCGGATGGCGCCCCCTCCGCGCGGCACGATTTTTTATAACGGCAACAAGTATATTTGCGCGTTGCAGGGGCAATAAACTTTTTTGCCGACAGGGCAAAGGAGGGAAATATGCGGGCGTTGAAGCTTGGTGCGATCATAGTTATAGCCGCCGCGGTGTGCGCCGCGGTTGTGTCCCTGCCCAAAAAGACGGCCTTCGAGTGCGGCGACACCTACACATTTTACGTCGGCCGCACCTCCTCCGACTGCAAGATAATCACCGTGGACGACAACGCTGAACTGCTCTATCTGACCTTAAAGGATGTCTGCGGCGAGGCGACAACCTTCTCCTCCCTCAACGTTGAGGCGTTTTTGAAGGACGTAAACGGCGAAGTGCTGTTCAAAGAGGAGCTTTCGGACAGCGTTAACTACTACTGCTCGGCCGACCTGCCCTACTCGGTGGAACTGTACGGGATGGAGATAAACCTGCACATCTGCGTAAAAGAGGACGGCGTGACTGTGGCCTCGCCAATCATCTTCGGAGGGTATTGAATGTAGTCGCTCAAGTCGTACTCGCTTTGCGTCTCGCACGGCGTAATGAAAAGCGCCGTGTTCGGTCACCGCGTCGCGCCCCTGTTGCGCTCGCTCACTTCGCAAGGCAAAACAGCACACTGTGCTGTTTTGAAAATACCTTGCTCATCGTGCGACTTGCAGCGAGGTTGCTATGGTCGTGAAATCGCTTAACGGCAGAAATGAATTCCGCCTTGCGATTTCCGGCGCTAATTAATCGCGCGAAACTGTAGTATTCGCGCGGAAGTGCGGTTTCGCTTGCAAACGTAATAATTTTAGAATTATTACTTAATTTCACTTGCAACGTAATTATTTGAGCGAAGAAAAATAAATTTGTTGCTGAGTGTATAAACGGTGGCGGGGCGGGCAATAAAGAGTTTGTAAGCGGCAAACGCTACATAAAAGGAGATAAAATTATGAGCCAGGAAAAGAACAACAAAAAGAAATTATTGACTTACTACCTCATTCTGGGCGCGTGCATTCTGCTGATAGCCGCAGTTACGGTAACAGTTGTCTTTGCCGTGAGAAACAACGGCAATTCGTTTGAAATTGACAACGGCGGCACAACGGACGACGGCAACCAGGACGAAGACGGCGACGACGAAGACGACGATGACCAGCCCACGGACGACGTATCCTCGGCATACGAGTTTATTGCACCCGTATCGGTTATGGACGTGATCAACGACTACACGTTCTACTATAACAAGACCCTCGACTGCTACCACTACCACACGGGACTGGATATGGCCGCAGAGGCGGGCACCGAAGTTGTGGCGTGCGTGGACGGCACTGTGGAGAGCATCAACGTCGGCGACCTGCTTGACGGAACAAAGGTTGTACTCTCTCACGCAGACGGCGTCAAGACGAGCTACTACTTTATCGACGCTGCCGAAGGGCTTGAAGTGGGCGACACGGTTAAGCGCGGCGACGTGATAGGCACGGTTGCCGAGCCCGCGGGAAGCGAATACAAGGAGGGCGCGCACCTGCACTTTGAAGTTTCCAAAAACGGCGAGACGGTTGACCCCAACGAGTATCTGGATATTTCCGAAAAATAACGCACCATTTTGTGCTCATATGACGGCGGCTAAAGCATATGTGCGGAGCAACGGCCTTGATGCACTTAAAGCGGCGGCGCGGGATTTTAGAAATCCCGCGCCGCCCTAATTTTTTGAAACAAATATATTTACAAAAATTTAACAATATTTTATACTTTTATAAATAACCCCGCTGTAATATGCCTGTATCAGAGGGGTATGCAATGGGCAAAGATTTTAAACCGATAAAATTTTTAAAAGACCCGCCCGTGTGGTTTATGCTGGCTGTGTGGGGCGCCGCCCTGCTGTTTATAGCCGCGGCCATAGCGCTGACAATTACGGCCGAAACCGACTGGTACGCATACATCTTTTATGCCCTTGCGGCAGTTTCGCTTGCGTACTCAATCTTTCTGATAGTGCGCGGAGCGCCCAAGCTCAAAGCCGCAATAGCGGCTAAGGCCAAAAAGCACGCCTTTACGGACAACATAGTCTCCAACTACAGCTTCCGCACGGTCGTTTTCTTTGTAATATCCTTTGCGATCAATGCGGGGTTCGCCGTATTCAACGGCGTTATGGGCATCGTCACCCACTCGGTATGGTACGGCATAATGGCCTGCTACTACATATTTCTGAGCGCCCTGCGCGGCGGACTGCTGTACGGAAGCTACAGAGCAAGAAAGCTGGCCGCGGGCTACGAGGACGAGATGGCCGTGTATAAATTAAAGCTGTACAGGCTGTGCGGAATATCGCTGTTTGTGCTTGAACTTGCACTGGCCGCCGCAGTTACGCTGATGATACTCTCCGAGCGGCCGACGGCCTATTCGGAGATAATGGCCATAACTAGTGCGGCATACACCTTTTACAAGATAATTTTCGCCATCATAAACATACGCAAAGTAAACAGATTGCACGACCCGATGTTGCAGAGCTACCGCAACATCAACCTGACCGACGCGGCCGTCTCCCTCCTCTCACTCCAGGTGACGCTGGTGGCCGTATTTTCCGACGGGCAGATTGCCGAGATGAACACGCTAAACGCCATAACGGGCTTTGCGGTGTGCGCGCTTACGATAGTTTTGGGCGTGCTGATGATAGTAAACGCCACAATCAGGCTGAAAAAGCTGAAGAGACAGACAGAGTAATATTTGATATAGATAGGGGCGGCCGCGCTGAAAGCGCGGCCGCCCCTCTTCCATTCAGTTATGCCTTACTTTAAAGGCTGGCTTTTAAAATTTCAACAACCTCTTCGCGGGTGAGCACTTTATATCCGCCCTGCATAATGAGGGTTGCATCGGCAATGCCTTCGATGATGTCCTCTGTGACGCCGAGGTCTTTTAAGTTCATCACAAGACCAATCTTGTTCATCCAGGCCTCCATTGCGGCGAGGCCTTCGTTTGCCACCTGTTCATCGCTCTTGCCCTCGGCATTTACGCCCCAGACGTTTACGGCGTAGCGCGCAAACTTTTTGAGGCCATAGGGCAGAATGTGGCGGTAGTAGGCCATTGAAACGGCGGCGAGGGTCATGCCGTGCGTTGCGTCGGTGTAAGCGCCGACGGCCTGGCCGAGCATATGCACCTCCCAGTCGGTCGTCTTGCCCTGGGCGATGAGCGTGTTGAGCGCCCAGGTGGCCGTCCACATTATGTTGGAGCGCGCCTCGTAGTCCCTGGGATTTTCAACGGCGATGAGCGACGAGTGAATGAGCGAACGCAACAGACCTTCGGAGAGGTAGTCGGAGGTGTTGTCGTCCTCGCCCGAAAAATACTGTTCAAGTATGTGGCTCATTATGTCGTAAAAGCCGGCCACCATCTGGTACCTGGGCAGGGTGTAGGTATACGCGGGGTCGAGCACGGAGAATTTGGGGAAGACATCGGAGCCAAATACGTGGCCGATTTTGAGCTTCTGTTCGTGGTTGGTGATGACGGCGCCGCCGTTCATCTCGCTGCCCGTGCCCACCATCGTCAGCACGCAGCCGACGGGGATAATTTTACAGGTCGGCTCCTCGAAGCGGATGTAGTACTTCTCCCAGGGATCTTCGCCGCAGTAGGCAGAGACGGAGACGGCCTTTGAATAGTCGCAAACCGAGCCGCCGCCGACGGCTAAAATGAGGTCAACGTTATTTTCGCGGGCAATGCGCGCACCCTCTTCAAGTTTTTTTGAGGTGGGGTTGGGCATTACGCCGCCGTCCTCGACTATCTTTTTGCCGCATTCCTTCAATACGGAAACTACCGCGTCGTAGATGCCGTTCTTTTTTATCGAACCGCCGCCGTATACGAGCATTACGGTGGGGCCGTACTTTTCAAGCTCGTCCTTTAAATTTTTGATGGCGCCCTCGCCGAAGTACAGGCGCGTGGGGTTGCAGAACGTGAAATTGCCGAGCATTTGGATTTATTCCTCCTGAATTTTTTATTTTTTCAACTCTATTATAACACCCCCGGGAGGCGTTTTCAATATAAAAAAATAAAGTTTTCCATAAGCAAAAATTTTGCAAACTATGTTTTAAACGCCGCGCGAGGGGTATATTAATGTGGCGGAAAGAGGTGAAAATGTACCTTTTGCACCGCGAGCTTTGTAGCTTTTATCAAAAGAACAGGAGCTTTTGTTAGAAAATGAAAAATTTTGTTAGATTTGAAAAATTGTAACAAAAATTTTGCAATTAAACCTTGATTTCACAAAAATTATAGCTTCTATCATAAAATATTGTTAGAAAATAACAAAAATAACTTTGCGAAAAATTTTTGCTATGTTATTGACTACCAAAAAACAGTATGCTATACTGCAAGCGAAACGAGGGGAAAACCTCGGTTGAGACAAATTAAGCTTATATTTTTGCGGCGCGAGCCGCGATGAAAATACCTTTAAGGAGGTACGAGATATATGGATATTTATGAAAGATTAAACCAGATCGACGATGAAAGGACTGCCTACGGTATCAACCCCCTTTCGTACGTCGTGCTCGACTGCGCACGCTAAGCACGGTACCCGTGCTGTCGGGCTCCGCAAGCGGCGTGTCGCCGCGGCCAAATTCCGCAATCAAGCTTGAACAATATAACAGGCTTGTCTTGCGGACAACAAATTCAGATGACCCACATCAGATAATATACAGATATAACCCAAATTTTAATAAGGACGAATTATTTCAGGAGGCAAATTTATGATTGATATGTATGAAAAGATAGCAGAACTTGACAGTGCCGATAACGAGATTGGCATTTCGCCCCTCTCCTACGTTACTCTTGACTGCGCTAAATAATCTTTAACCCGAAGAACAACACCGTTACCAAATGACTCATCAGGAGGCATCATATGTTCAGTGTTATGTTTATAGTAGTTATGTTGATTTTGTTTATAAAATAACTCCTTGAATTGCGCGCGTAAGGCGCGAAAAACACCTTGGCAACAATCCGCTGAAAATTTTTCAGCCGCAAATACTGTAACACAACTTAAAACTGCACTGAAGGCAGGTCTGCGAGGAAAACCGCAGACCTGTTTTTTCAGTTTGACGCTGTTCACGGTTTTTTAACCGCATTAAATTTACATTGCCACAGATAAGATATTGTGCTAAAATTTACTCAGGAGGTACCTATGGAACTGCGGGTGCTTAAATATTTTATGACCGTGGCGCGTGAGGAGAGCATGACCAAGGCGGCCGAAAAGCTGTTCATCACCCAGCCCACGCTTTCGCGGCAGATAGCCGAACTTGAGGACGAACTGGGGACGCCGCTGTTTGTGCGCGGCAACCGCAACCTTGCCTTGACGGCCGCAGGCGCGCTGCTTAAACGCCGCGTTGAAGAGATGCTGGCCCTTGAAGATCGCATAAAGCAGGAGATCGCGCAGGGCGACGACGTGGGCGGCAATGTTTCAATAAGGCTTGCGGTCTGCCCACAAGGCTTTCTGAACTCAAAGTCAGGACGCCCATCACCGATAAACTGCTTGAAGAGGTTGCCTACAGCACGACAATCCAGCCCAACAGCTACAAAAAGATGACGGGCGGGGAAATTTACGAAATTTTAAAGGAATGTATGTGAGCGCCGTGGCCGCCGCGCCTTCGGGCGCGGCGGCCACGAATATGTTACATAACACTTTAAGGGAGGCATTTAGATGTGGTGGATAGTTGCGGCCATACTCTCGGCAGTGTTCGCGGGACTGACGGCCATACTCTCCAAATGCGGCGTAAAAAACGCCAACTCCGACGTGGCCACGGCCGTGCGCACCTCGGTGGTGCTGGTGATGGCCTGGCTGATAGTCTTTATCACGGGGGCGTACTCCACAATAGCGCAGATAAGCGTTACTTCGTGGATATTCCTCATCCTTTCGGGCCTGGCGACGGGCGCATCGTGGATATGCTATTACTACGCCATACAACAGGGGCTGGTGAGCGTGGTCGTGCCCATAGACAGGGCTGAGCATATTGATAACAGTGCTCTTCTCTATCATCGTGTTCAGGGAAAAGCTGTCCTTGAAGGCCTGGATAGGCCTGGCGTTGCTGACAACAGGTACGGTGTGCATGGCCGTATTTACTTAGACATTATAAAACTATAAAAAGCGTGCGCCGCACCTCAATGGTGCGGCGCACGCTTTTTAACTATTTGCATTTATAACCGCATATAATTTTAGATATTCTGTCGAATGCGCCGACGAGGATGACGGCAACTATGAAGATGACCCACGAGGGGTGCCATATACCCCATACACAGCCTATGAACAGATAGATCGTAACGCTCAACAGCATCGTCATTCCCGCAAGGCCCTTGAATATGCGCGAGGCAAGCGGTCTGACGGGCACATCGGGGGCGTTCTTTTTTGCAAACACGTCGTCGAAGAAGGCGCACAGGCTGAGCGCCAGCGGGAACACCAGCCAACCGGGGTGCCACAGTCCCGCGATTCCGCCGAGACAGAAAAAGGCTATTACCGCACACGACATAATGACTCCCGTCACTGCGGCGCCCGCCGCGTTGAGGAACACCAGCTTTTTGGTCTGTTCCGACGGCGCGCGCTCTGCCGCTTCCCCCTCCGCCTCCTTCTCCTCAGCCGCGCGGCCTTCATCCGCGCAGACTTCGGGCACGGTCTGCGCATACTCTTCGGCGCTTTGACCCGACGGCGTTACGTCGCCGCGCATTAGCGCGTCCATAGTGACGCCGAAAATGTCGCACAGGGCAATTATCTTTTCGGTTTCGGGATAGGCCTCGCCCGTCTCCCACTTGCTCACCGACTGGCGGGAGACCTGAAGTTTTTCGGCCAGCTCCTCCTGGGTTATTTTGTCGCGCTTTCTTAAGTACTGTAAGTTATCGCCAAACGACATGCGCGGCACCTCCTTGTGTTTTGTAATTAAATTATAGCGCAACTTTTACCCTTTTTCAACCGAATTACGCGTGCTTTTGCGCAACCTGGGGTTGCAAATGACGTTTATTACAAATTTTACAAACGCTTAATTACGGCGATAATGCAAATAACCTCAACCTTCACTAAAATTTCACTTGTAATTTTTGGCGATAGATGGTACAATGTATTTACCATACTTTAGATAAGGGAAAAGATATGAAAATAAAGATCACATCCGATTCAACTTGCGACCTTGGCGAAAAGCTTATAAAGGAGAATGACATAGGCATATTTGCCCTTCAGGTAATACTGGGCGAGCAGTCATACAGCGACGGTGTGAACATTGTGCCGCAGGACATATTCGACTACGTTGCCGCAAACGGCACGCTGCCCAAGACGGCGGCGGGCTCATCAGACGAGTACTCGGCCTTCTTCAAAGAACAGCTTGAAGGGTACGACGCGCTCATTCACTTCAACATCTCGTCCAAGGCGTCATCCAGCCATTCGGCCGCGCTAATAGCCGCAAAGAGTTTTGGAGGCAAGGTGTTCGTTATAGACAGCAAGGCGCTCTCCACGGGCCAGGGTCTGCTGGTTATGAAGGCGTGCGATATGAGAAAGGAGGGTCTGAGCGCGGAGGAGATTGCAAAGCGCATGACGGAGTTGACGCCGATGGTAAACACCTCCTTCGTGCCCGATGATCTGAACTACCTGCACAAGGGCGGGCGGTGTTCGCTCGCCGCCATGCTGGGCGCAAAGGTTTAAAAGCTGCACCCCCTCATCGAAGAGGACAAAGAGGGCCAGCTTGTGGCTAAAAAGAAATATATGGGCAGTATGGAGCGTTGCATAAAGACCTATGTAAACGATTTGCGCATGCAGTACCGCCGCTACGACAGGACAAGGTGTTTTATAACCCACTCCTCGGCGGACAAGTCGCTGGTGGACATTGCAAAGAGAGAAGTTGCGCAGATGTTCGAGTTTGACGAAGTCATCGAGACGGTTGCCGGCTCGATAATAACCAGCCACTGCGGAAGAAACACGCTGGGCGTTCTTTTTATTGCAGAATAACGCCACAATGAATTGCAAGCGCAGCTTACATGAATTCTCGAAAGCCGGCGCTTTCTCCACAGCGTTCAATTAATGCGGCTATAAGCCGCAATTCATCAGATTAAAATGCCGCCCGCGACATAAGTTGCGGGCGGCATTTTTAATCTATATCCCCTTCCAGCTCGTCCAAGGTGAGAAGAAAGGCGGGAATAAAGTTTTGCATAAAGTATTCCACGGCGGGGAGGTTGCGCGAGTGCAAATCGTCCTCTATGCTCTTTTTGGCCTTCTCAAACTCGGTGTTGCCGCAGCGGTGCTCCTCAAGGCACTTGATGTAGGCCGCAAGCCTGTCGGCCGCCTTTAAAATTCTGTACTCCTCGCTGTCCATATCGGCGAGCACATAGGGCTCCAGCCCTTTCTCCACCTCTTCGGGCAACATCTTTAACAGCTTTTTGCAGGCGCGCGCCTCTATATCCTTATACGCCCCCTTTATGTTGCTGTTGAAATACTTTATGGGCGTGGGCAGATCGCCCGTCATTACCTCCGAACACTCGTGATATATGGCATACAGCACGCACTTGGACTCATCTACATGCCCGCCGTAGAGCTTGTTTGTGACGACGGCCAGGGCGTGCGCGAGCATGGCCACCTGCTGGGAGTGCTCCATTATGTTCTCCTCCCGCACCGAGCGCATGAGCGACCAGCGCTTGATGTACTTCATTCTGTCCATAAAGGCGTAAAAATTGTAGGGCATAACCGTATTCTCCTGATATGTGTGCGTTACAGACCTATTATATTATAAAAGGCCGACAATTTCAATTGACTTTGCACAAAAAAAGAAATATAATTTGATTATCAAAATTAAATTTACCGTCGGGGGTGTCCGCAAAAACTTTAACGCGGGCTGAGATTATACCCTTTGAATCGGCAACGTAATGGTTGAGCGATAAGACAAAAGAGTAGAATTAACTGCGTTCCTGCTTTTTTGTGCCGGGACGCATATTTATTGATATGACTACGCGCGCCCGCACACAGTGCGGGCGCGCGTAATACATAACTTTACGGCGGTAAAAGGAGGTTTTATGTTTAATTCGCTTCTGGCAAACTCGCTGTGGGGAGACATTGTCAACTTCTTTGTTCCCTCAGAGATTGAGGACGCCACCACCCTGTGCACGACGGTTATGCTGTGGATAGCCATTGCGCTGGTTGTCGCATTCATCGTCTGCAAACTGGCCATCAAAAAGGAGTACCAGCACAAGGTGAACGTAGTTTCCCTCATCGTGGCGCTGGTATTTTCCGTGGCCTGCATCGTAACCTTTGCCGCGTGCTCGTTCAGCGAGGACGAGATTGTGGCCATAACGTTCTATCCCCTGCTCGTGCTGGCGATAGTTTGCGTGCTGGGCGCGCTGGCCATAGCCGTTAAGCCCGTAAAGGCCGTGAGGATTGCCGCGGGAGGCACGATTGCCGCCGCGCTTATAGCCGCGCTGGTGTGCATGATAGTTTATTACGAGAGCGGCGACGCGCCCGAATGGAACTGGGTTTCGCCCGACGACGTAAACAATGTCGGCCTGTACATCTCCTCCATTGCGCTCATAATCGCAATCGCCGTCATCGCCTTCCTTTCGGACAGGGACGCAAAGCCCTTCGACTCGCGCTCGATGTCCTTTGCGGCGATGTGCGTGGCGATGTCATTTGCGCTCTCGTACATAAAGTTTTTCGAAATGCCCATGGGCGGAAGCATAACCTTTGCCTCGATGCTGCCCGTAATGCTGTACTCATTCATGTTCGGCAGCCGCAAGGGCGTCATCGCGGGCCTTGTTTACGGCATATTGCAGGCCGTACAGGATCCCTGGCTGCTCCACCCCGCGCAGTTCCTGTTGGACTACGGCGTGGCGTTCGCGGCTGTGGGCCTGACGGGCTGCATACGCGGCTTCAAGCTGTTTAAGGGCAACATAAGGTTGCAGTTCACGCTGGGCGCGCTCACAGGCGGCGTGCTGAGATTTATTTCCCACTTCTTCTCAGGCGCGTTTGCGTTCGGCTCGTTCGGTGCGGGATATGCCGAGGATTACGGCATTGCCGCCCTCAACAACCCCTACCTCTACAGCCTCATCTACCAGTGCATGTACGTAATTCCCGAAATAATAATCGTGCTGGTTGTTGGCGTAATTCTTCTCTCCTCGAAGAACTTTGCCCGCCAGGTTGAAAGGTATTCGCTTGAAAGCCACCTGAAGGCCAGGCCCGTTGCCCGCGAAACCCAGTCCGAGGCAAGCGAAGGCTGAAAAGTAAGACAGCAAAAAGACAGCGGAGGTTGACTCCGCTGTCTTTTATTATATGCCAATGCTATATGAACTGCAACACGTCCACGAGGACGGCGAAGCCGAGTATCAGAACAAAGCCTATTACGTGAATGACGGCCTCGATTTTGCGCGGCACGGGCTTTTTGAAAATCCACTCGATCAAACAGAACACCACCTTGCTTCCGTCGAGCGCGGGGATGGGCAAAAGGTTGAACACGGCGAGATTGACCCCTATATATGCCGCAATCTCCAAAAAGCTCTGCACGCTCTGTGAGGCGATCTGGCTGGTGAGGCGAATGGTTGTGACCGGCCCGCCGACGGCAGAGAGGCCGAGGTTGCCCGTCAACAGTTCGCCCAGCACGGTGAAGATTGAGCCCGCAATTTTGAAGGAATACATAAACGAGCGACCCAGACTCTCCCAGAAGGAGAACTTGCAGTTGACCGTGGACAGGTCGTAGTAGGAACCGCTGTCGTTTTCGTAAGTACCCACACCGAGGGCGTGGAAGGCAAGCGAGACATCGGCCGAGTTTTCAAAGTCGCAGTCGGCGCGCAGCATTACCTGAACCGCGGTGCGCTGACCGCCGCGCATAACGCCCACCTCCACCACGTCGCCCTGCGCCCTGCCGTTTAGCGCCGAGACGAGGTCGGCGGACAGATAAATGTCCTCGCCGCCTATATCGACTATCACATCGCCCTCCTGGAGGCTGTAAGCCGCGGGATATGCCTCGGTTACCTCAACCGAATTGACGCGGTACGCCATCTGGCCGAAGGCAAAAGTTGAGATGATTATAATCAGCAACGCAATAAGATAGTTGAAGGTTGCACCCGCTATGAGCACTATTATTCGCTTTAAGGGGTGCTGACGATTGAAGGCGCCCTCGCTCTGCGTGTCGTCATCCTCGCCCTCAAAGGCGCAGTAGCCGCCGAGCGGAAAGGCGCGGACGGCAAAGAGCCGGCCGTTCTTTTTGTTCGTGCGCTTAAACAGCGCGGGGCCGAAGCCTATTGAAAATTCGTTGATTTTGAAGCCCAGCGCCCTGCCTGCCACATAGTGGCCGAACTCGTGCACGGTTATCATCGCCAGCAGTATGAGTATGGCCAGAAGAATTGACAGTATTGTGTTGAGAACGCCGCCGCTTAATAGCGCGTTAAGTGACATTATACCTCTTTGAAATTGCTTTTTGCGCCGCAATGCGCGCGGCCTTATCGATTGCCGCCAGTTGCTCATAGCTTTGTGCGGGGGCCTGCGGCACTCCCTCCACCACCTCGCGCGAGACGCGCCAGATGTCGCAGAAGGTTATCTTTTTGGAAAGATACGCCCCCACCGCCTCCTCGCTGGCGGCGTTTAAAGCCGTGGGCAGGACCCCGCCCGCCTCGCCGCAGGACAGCGCAAGATCGTACATCGGGTACTTTTTGCGCTCCAGGGGAATGAAGTCGATGGAGAACGCCTTGGTAAAGTCCAAAGGCTGTAAGCCGCAGTCGTACCGTTCGGGATAGGTAAGGGCCAGCTGAATGGGCAACTCCATCGTCGGATTGGAGAGCTGGGCATAGATGGCGCCGTCCTCAAATTCGACCATGGAATGTATTATGCTCTGCGGCTGAATGACCGTCTTGATTGAGGCATAGTCGGCACCGTACAGGTGGTGGGCCTCTATCACCTCGTAGCCCTTGTTGAGGAGGGTGGCGCTGTCTATGGTGATCTTTGCTCCCATCTTCCAGGTGGGGTGATTGAGCGCCTGGTCGGGGGTGACGCCCTCAAGCTCGTCAAAATTTTTGTCACGGAAGGGCCCGCCGCTGGCCGTTATTATCAGGTTTTTGAAGGGTGCGCGGCGGTTGAAGTTGAGGCACTGCCATATGGCCGAGTGCTCGCTGTCGATGGGGACGATTTCGCCGCCGATGGGCATTATTATGTCGCCGCCGCAGACAAGCGTCTCCTTGTTGGCCAGGGCCAGCCTTGCGCCCATTTTGAGGGCGAGAAGTGAATACTTCAGGCCCGCGAACCCGCCGCAGGCGACGACGACTATGTCGGCTCCGCTGTCCTCCACGGCATTGAGCGCACCGTCTTCACCGCAGAATATGTGCGTGTTGCCGCCGTGCGCGGCAGGCGTGCCGCGCACGGCGGCAGCCGTTTTGGGAGAGAATTCGGCTATATCTGCCTCCAACGCGGGCGAGGCCGAGCCGGAAATCAGACAGCATACCGAAAATTTGTCGGGATGACGGCGGACGACGGACAGGGTCTGACGACCTATCGAGCCCGTGCAACCGACCAGAGCAATCTTTTTCATTTATATTATACCCGTAAAATTATATTTTAATGACAGCGGAGTGTCTCCGCTGCCAGACTCCGCAATGCGGCGTGTCGCCGCTGCCATGTCCCGCAATCGGGCTTAGTCTCTCTGTAAGACTACTCTTGCGGACAACACTGTTATGTCGGCGACGGGCCGAAGATATATTTATACACTTTGCATATGCAAATAATATTCCCCGCGCAATCAACTTGCGCGGGGCATGAACATCAACGTATAACGATAAAGCAAACAACTATCGCAACAGATGCAAAGAGCATGGAATCGAACCTGTCGAGTATGCCGCCGTGCCCGGGAAGGAGCCTGCCCATATCCTTGATTCCGCAGCCGCGCTTGATGGCGCTCTCGAACAGATCACCTATCTGCGCAAGTATGGACGTAGGGATTGAAATGAGCACTAAAATAGCGAGAGGATGCAGATTACCGAAATATACCAGCCTGAACGGCTCCAGTCCGCAACCTATGCCCCATACGACTATTGCGGCAAGAATGCCGCCTATTATGCCGCCGACAAAGCCTATTATTGTCTTGTTGGGACTGGTGTGAGGGGCAAGTTTGTAGGGCAGGAATCTGCCGAACATCTTACCGAAAAGAAGGGCAAAAGTATCGACGGCGATAGTTATGAAGAACATCAGAGTGACGGCAACAAGAGAATTGGAATCCATGTGGTTGATGTTCGAAGACACCGAGCACAGCACGCCGCAATAAAGTATGCAGAAAAGTGAGGCCGTGGTGCTCTTTAAATTGCTGTTGTCAAAATCAAAGACAAGCATTGCCGCCGTGACCATCGCGCCGAGACTGCACACACTCATCAGCACAAGCAGGGGAGGAAGCCAGGCCTGGGGATCATCCTGTGCCTCTTTTGCCATCTTTGTGATGACGAATGTGGGAATAATCAGCGCGCACGTCACCATTACGCACCACCACTGAGTGCGCGATATACAATTCATCGCGCGCATGAATTCGAACGCTCCTATGAGCGAAATAAGCCAGAACAACACGTCGAAGCCAATCGCTCCATAGTCATTGGGCACACACGCCTTGAGCGCGATAAGCCCGACAAGCACCAAAACATAACCTATCGCCGTAAAAGTGCGCGCCTTCATGTTCTCCTTGGGAGGCGCGCTCATCTTTTCACTGTTGTCTTGTTGCATCAATACTCCTCAGGGGCGGCAGGCCCCTTAATATATTATACGCACGCCGTTAGTTACGGCATAGTGCGACGTCAATCTTAAATTTTGCCGAAGCGGCGGTTGCGGCTTGAATAATCTTTAATCGCCTTTTCGAACTGCTTTTCGTCGAAATCGGGGAAGAGAACGTCGGTAAAATACAGCTCGGCATAGGCCGCCTGCCACAAGAGGAAGTTGGAAAGGCGAAGCTCTCCCCCCGTGCGGATTATCAGGTCGGGATCGGGGAAGTCCTTTGTGTCAAGAAGGGCTGAAACGTCGCCCTCCTCAACGCGTTCGCCGCGGGATATTGCGGCATTAACGGCGCGCGTAATCTCGGCACGCGCCCCGTAGTTAAGGGCGAGAATGACGAAGAACTGCGCGTCCGCGGGGGAGTTTGCCACCCCCTCCGCGATGAGTTTCTGCACATCTTCGGGCAGGGCGGTGATGTCACCTATTACGCGCACGGCCGCGCCCTCCGCATACAGATCCTTTACGTTCTTTGTGAAATACTTCCTGAAGAGGTTGTAGAGTCCGTCCAGCTCCTCGCGGGGGCGGGACAGATTTTCGGTGGAAAGAGCATACACCGTAAGATAGCGCACGCCCATCTGTTTGGCCTTGCGTGCCATGGCAATCATGGCGTTCATCCCCGCGTTGTGACCGAAGGTGCGGGGCATGAGCCGCTTTTTGGCCCACCTGCCGTTGCCGTCCATAATGACGGCTACGTGGCGGGGTATGTTGAGGTTATCGGCTTTCATTATACGGTGAGGATTTCCTTTTCCTTGGCGGATACTACGCTGTCAATCTTTGAAACTGCGTCGGAAACCATCTTTTCGACGTCCTTTTCATAGGCCGAAAATTCATCCTCGGAGAGCACTTTGTCGTTCTTGAGCTTCTTTAAGCCGTCCATAGCCTCGCGGCGGTTGTTGCGCTCGGCAACCTTGGCATCCTCGCCCATCTTCTTTATCTGCTTGCAAAGATCCTTTCTGCGCTCTTCGGTGAGTTCGGGGAACACGAGGCGGATGACCTTGCCGTCGTTAGTGGGATTTATGCCGATGTTTGATGTTAAAATTGCCTTTTCGATTCCCTTAAGCAGGGAGACATCCCACGGGGAGATGACAAGGCACCTGCCCTCCTGAACGGAGATGTTGGAGGTCTGGGTGACGGGAGTCATGGCGCCGTAATAATCGACCATAACTTTATCCAGGATGTGGGGGTTTGCCCTGCCCGCGCGGATGGCGGAGAAATCTTCCTCTAAAACCGATATTGTTTTGGAAAGTTTGTCGTCGAGGGTTAAAATAATTTCCTCTATCAATTCTTCGTTTTCCATAAATTTATACCTCTCAATTATTGTCGATTAAAGTGCCCAGCTTTTCACCGCAGACGGCGCGGACGATTGAGTCCTTTTCATCCAGCCCGAAGGCGATTGCGGGGATGTTGTTTTCCATACACATGGTGGCGGCGGTTGTATCCATCGCCTTGATGCCGTTTTTGATTATATCCATATAATTAATATGGTCATACTTTTTGGCATTGGGGTTGAGCTTAGGGTCGCTGTCGTAGATGGCGTCGATGTTCTTGGCAAGCATAAGTACGTCTGCCTGAATTTCGCAGGCGCGCTGGGCGGCTGCGGTGTCTGTAGAGCAATAGGGATTGCCCGTGCCGCAGGCCATTATTACCACCCTGCCTTTTTCGAAGTGGGAGAGAGCCTTCCTCAGGATATAAGGCTCGGCGACGGACGTCATGATAAGCGCCGTCTGAACGCGGGTGGGCACGCCGCGCTGTTCGAGCGCGTCCATCATTGCCAGCGAATTCATGACCGTTGCGAGCATACCCATATGGTCGGCGGTTGTCCTGTCCATATTTTTGCCCTGGCGGCCGCGCCAGAAGTTGCCGCCGCCGATGACGAGGGCAATTTCCACGCCCATGTTGTGCACTTCGACTATCTGGTTGACGACGTAGGAGATGACCTCCTCGTCAAGGCCGTGACCGGCAGGGCCGGCAAGCGCCTCGCCTGAAAGCTTTATTAAAACTCTTTTGTATTTAGGCTGCATATTACCTCCGCGGCGGATTAATCGCGGACGAAAAGCCCGCTACCCCTATTTTCTTTTTGAATTATACCACACTTGCGCCGACTTGACAATATATTTTTTGATAATTTTACATAAAATTGCGCCTGGAATAAATCAGGCATTTATTCTCACGCGACGCCGAGGCGCATAATTTTTAATTAAAATTGCGCCTGGAATAAATCAGGCATTTATTCTCACGCGACGCCGAGGCGCATAATTTTTGAAAAAAATTGCGCCTAGAATAAATCAGGCATTTATTCTCACGCGACGCCGAGGCGCATAATTTTTGAAAAAAATTGCGCCGAACCAATTTAGCTGTTACTTATGAGCGGCAGGGGCACATAATTTTACAAAAATTGCGCTCTGAGCAGATTTAAAATTTTGCCAACTTAAATCTTTCTACAATACACAATGCGGATTGCGAATTAATTTTAGTGAAAGAAATTCCTTACTAATAAGGCAAATAATGTATTCATTACCTAATTGCGCGAATTTTTAAGAGAAATAGCTAAAAATGCATAAAAAAGCGCCGCGCACAGCCAGCCGTGCGCGGCGCATACTGTTGCAATTTGTGCTAAATCAGTTCTTTTTCATAGCGGCGACCTGCTTTGCAATTTCTTCGGAGAGGTCTTCGCTCTTCTTTTCGATGCCTTCGCCCATCTCCCAGCGGACAAAGCGGGCAACCTTGAACTTGTTGCCGATTACCTGGGAAACGGTAAGGCTGTCGTCCTTTACGAAGGGCTGCTTCAACAGGCAGTTTTCGGAATAGAACTTGCCCATCTTGCCGGCAACGATCTTTTCAAGAATTTCCTTGGGCTTGTTGGCGTTCTTGGGATCGTTCTGCATCTGAACGAGCATAATTTCCTTTTCCTTGGCGAGGACTTCTGCGGGAACTTCGGCCTCGGTTACATATCCGGGCTTGGACGCCGCTATCTGAAGTGCGATGTCATGAAGGGTCTCTTCGTTGCCCTCGGCAAAATCGGTAGCCTCTACCATTACGCCGACCTTGCCGCCCATGTGGATGTACGTTTCAATCTTGCCGGTCGTTTCGTAAATTGCGAAACGGCGGATGGAGATCTTTTCGCCGATGACGGCCGTTGCGCTGGTGATGTATTCCTTAACGGTTTCGTTGCCTATTTTGCACTCGTTGAGCGCATCAACGTCTGCGGGCTTGTTTTCGGCAATGACCTTGGCAACGCTTGCAACTATGCCCTTGAACTTGTCGCCTGCGGAGACGAAGTCGGACTCGCAGTTGATTTCAACGAGAACGCCTACGCCGCACCGGGGGCACACGTATGCGCCAACGGCGCCTTCGGCCGCGATTCTTGATTCCTTTTTAACCGCCTTTGCAATTCCCCTCTCCCTTAAAAGCTCGGCGGCCTTTTCCATATCGCCGTCGGCATCGGTGAGAGCCTTTTTGCAATCGAGCATACCTGCGCCGCTCTTTTCGCGCAGAGTCATAACGTCCTTTGCTGTGAAAGCCATAATAAAACTCCTATTTACAGATTTATATACACTAAAAAATATCCGTACAGTACTTTAAAGTACAGAAACTTGATTTTTTACCAGCCTTATACGCGGCGCAGCCGCATTACAACCCGTTGCAAGCGAAGTCGCGCCTTCGCGCAGCAAGTTCGCAACGGCAGTAATGGAATCTGCCGTTTTGGTCGCCGTTCGCGCGTATAATGCGCTCACTGCTATCGCAAGGCAAAACAGTACACTGTACTGTTTTGAGAATACCTTGCTCGTCCCAATTTGCGAATCCTTTCGCCTCAGCGGGGTGAATTGCCGCGATTATATAATCGTAGGCCCTTAGCCTATCGCGGCAAGCGGGGCCGGCCCCGAAAATAACGGCGAGTTGGTGCATTACCGCCAATGCACAACGAGCGTTAATTACTAGCGTTAATTATTCAGCGTCGCTGTTTGCCGCTACAATTTCCTCTACCGAAGCGGGCTCGACAAGCTGTTCTTCGGCCTTTTCTGCAAGGGCCTCTTCGGCAACGGGGGTCTCGCCCTGGTTGGCCTCGATTACGGCGTTGGCAATCACGCCCGCAATGAGCTTGATTGCGCGGATGGCGTCGTCGTTGCCGGGGATCACGTAGTCGATGAGGTCGGGATCGCAGTTGGTATCTGTGATTGCGATTACGGGTATGCCGAGCTTGCGGGCTTCGGATACGGCGATGTCCTCATTATGGGGGTCAACAACGAACATTGCGCCGGGCATTTTGTTCATGTCCTTGATGCCGCCGAGGTTGGTCTGAAGTTTTGCCATCTCCTCCTTGAGCTTGGCAACTTCCTTTTTGGGAAGAAGGTCGAATTCGCCGCTCTCTTCCATCTTTTCGAGCTTGATCATTCTGTCAATGCGCGAACGGATGGTCTTGAAGTTGGTGAGCGTACCGCCCAGCCAGCGGGAATTTACATAGAACATGCCGCAACGCTCGGCCTCCTCCTTGATGGCCTCCTGAGCCTGCTTTTTGGTGCCGACGAAGAGGATGGACTTGCCCTCCTTAACCGTTTCGACGACGAACTTATAAGCTTCCTCAACGAGACCTACTGTGAGCTGAAGGTCGATGATGTGAATGTCGTTGCGTGCCGCATAGATGTACTTGCTCATCTTGGGGTTCCACTTTCTGGTCTGGTGACCGAAGTGAACGCCGGCCTCAAGGAGCTGTTTCATAGTGATAACTGCCATTATAATTCCTCCGTTAAACCTCCCCGCGAAGCGCAGTTTGTATGACGGTTATTGCGGAATTAAAGATTTTTCCGCCACGGGCCGCCTGCCCTGCGGGTGTGAATTTTTATAGCTTTGTTATTTTAGCAGAAATTTTTGCCATTGTAAAGCAAAAATGCGTAATTTTGCCCGCCTTTTATACATATTATTATAATTTTACATCTTGTTTGCCGCTGTCGCCGCCGGACAGACGGATGACCCGCCGACGATAACGATAGCCTGAACCTAATTTGAAGCGGACAACGCCATACCGCCTGTTAATAATAAAGTCCTCGTTTGTACCGGTTTATGCTCTGCGGCGCGGTTAAAACCGCGCCGCAGAGCATAAATTGTATTATCTGTATTATAAATTTATAGTATTAACTGTATTAATTATATTAACTGTATTAATAATAATCAAAAAAGATGTGCGGCTGAAAAGCCGCACATTCAAATACTATTTAAATTTTATTGAGCGTCAACGTCATTGTCATTCCGCTTTCGCTCTGAGAGAACACGAGTGCGGAGCCGTCAAGAGTTGCAGCAATCGCTTCGCCCGAAACAGATTCCGTGAGCACAAGCGCGCCGTCATCGTTGGTTGACCAGGTGCCTTCACTGTCGGAAGACATGCCCATAAGGTTTATCGTAAGAGCCCAGGTGTTGTCCTCCCTGACTTCAAGCGTGCAGGCATCTGCAGAAATTGTTACGCCGTTATAGGCCTGCCCGGCAACATATTCGACCGTCATACCCGCTCCCTCCATCTTCATAGAGACGAGGTTGTACGAGCCGACGTAATTGGTTGCGCAGGCGGCAAGCATTACCATCGCCGAGGCGAGCAGGGCGACTACAAAAGCAGTTAAGAGTTTCCAATACTTTTTCATTCTTCTTCTCCTTTGAAGTTTTTGTAGTTAAATTATAGTATATATGCTTCAATTTGTCAACACTATGTATAAAAATAGTTAACAAAAAGTGATAGAATAGAACAGCGGCGGCCGCTTTTAAAAAGCGGCCGCCGCACAAATGCGAAACATATTAAAATTGAGGACAGCGTAATATCTTATTTAGTTATCCTCTTCGTCGGCCTCGTTCTGATAGAACTCAAAGACCTCCTCCAATAGGGCCTCGTCCTCGATGGGATCGAGAGTTTCGGCCTCCTCGTTATAGCGGAATATAACAACTTCATCCTCGGCGATGTCCTCATTGGGTTCGGCCGCGAGCAGAAGAGTGTACTTTTGGCCCTTGTATTCGGTGACGTCGAGCAGTTTGAAATTTATGACGTTGCCGTCCTCGTCGATGAGCTCGATGAGTTCCTCCTCGCCTTCTTCCAGAATTTCGTCGTCTTTAGACATTTTTAATCCTCCTTTATCTGCAACCGCGAAAAGAATAGCGGTTACTTGTTTTTGTTTATTCTGTCGAGATACCCGTCTAAGATATTAGCGGCGGCAAGCGCGTCGACATAGTTTTTGCGCTTTTCGCGGCTGTAGCCTTCGGATATCAGAACATCGTGCGCCATCATCGTGGTGAAGCGCTCGTCCTCGCACACGACGGGAATTACACTGGCCGCCTTAAGCGCCTCGATGAAACGCTCGGTCTTTTGGGTCTGGAGGGCGTTGCTGTCATCAAAATTGACGGGCAGGCCGCACACTATGGTGGTGGCGCCCTTTTCGGCCGCTATCTTTAAAAGCGCCTCAACATCCTGCTTAAAGCCCTTGCGCCAATAGGTCTGCGAGGGCAGGGCGTATGTATTGAAGGGGTCGGAGACGGCAACGCCTATGCGCTTGTCGCCTATGTCAAACGCAACATACCTTTCCATATCTGAAAAAATTATAACATACGCGGCGGGCCGCCGTCAACAAAAACCTTGCTGGCGCGCGCATTGAAAATGCGCGCGCCAGCGCCTGCAAAAGCACAAATTTTTGCCGCACTTTTAAAGTCGACAAAATGCGCCAAAAAAAGCGCCTTTTCAGGCGCATTCAAGGGGTATGATAAAAGTAGTATAGAGCAAAAAGGAAAAGGAGAAAGAGATGACTGTTTCCAAACTGTATTCACTGCCCGTTGAGAGGGTGGACGGAAAAAGGCGGGGCTACGTGCTTGCCGTAATACGCGAGGGCGACGGCATAGCCGCGCTGGCCTGCGCCGACGACAAGGAGCGCGAATTTTTTATCGAGCCCGACAAGATAGTGCGCACGGCAGACGCAATAATATATCAGACAGAAGGTGTCAAGCGCTCAAAGAGAGGCGCCCTGCGGCTGAATATGCCCTGCTATGACGAGCGCGGCAAATTTTTGGGGTACGCCGAGGACTTTACACTGAAGGCCTTTGCGCTTAAAAACTGCATAATAGACGGCAAGGCCTACCCCTGCGGGCGCGTATGCCTGGGGGATATTGCCGTACTTAAGGACAGGGACAACACCGCCGCCGCAATCGCCGCCAAGGATATGTTTTTGGAGGCCGTTGTGGGCGGTACAAATGGATGACGGCGTGAGCGCCCGCAGTGCACTGCGGGCGCTCACGCCGCGGCACACAAAGGACATTCAGCTATTAACCGCGGTATATTGCCGCACCAACGCACAGCTCAGTATTCGTACTTGGCCATCAGCTTCAACAGGGTATTGAAGTGGTCGTTTATGATTTCGCTCTCCTGCGGGGTGGGATTGCCCTTTATCTGAATGACGGTGAGAGTCGTCTTGATTTTTTCGAGCTCCTGCCTGTCGGCACGTGCAAGCTGTTTTAAGAGCAGTTTGTCGGCAATGGCCAGGGCGTGGTCGAGGCGCACGCCGCTGTCCGCCGCGGGGGCGGAAATGCGCTCTTCGCGGGCGGGACTCTTTACGGGCACCACCGAGAGAGCGTTGACCGAGCGCGTAGCGCCTGCGGCGGGCCTGCGCGTGAGTGCGCACAGCGCGCCGTAATACAGATACCCCGCCAGCCAGAACAGTGCAGCGGCAAAGAGCGCGCGGTTTGCCTCCTCTTGAATAAGCATGAGCGCCAGAAAGACGGCCGTGAAGGCGTTTACAAAGTGAAAGACGGGGCGCTTATCCGCCGCGCGCAGGCGCTGTGACAGCGCGCAGGACAGGACAAACAGCACCATCAGCCCGCCCGCCGAACCAAGGGCAATGGTGATGAGCAGGCCGAACGGAACGGCCGCAAGCGAGGAGTAAAGATATTCAAAAAAAGCCGATATTTTATCCATAGTCAAAAAAATTATATCCGCCCCGAAGCAAAAAGGGGCGGATATATTGTCGAATTAACGGCTTTTTACACGTTTAACTCAATCAGACGGCGCAGATCTATTATTCGCGCGGAGATGGACGCAGGATCTATGCCCATTATGAGCCCTACGGCCTTTTTGTATAAATCGAGCTGGCGGGCATATTTTTCCCTTATCTCCTGCGGGGACATCTTTACGAACTTGTAGTCGATGATGCTAACCCCCTCACTGCCCACGGCCAGAAGGTCGATGGCGCCCTGAACGAGCACTTTGTCCTGCGCATCCGTGTCCAGCACTTCGCTGGCGGGCAGAGCGCACAAAAATTCGCGCTCGCGGTAGATTTGCGCACCCGTCAGGGCCGAAAAGGCGGGCATGGCAAGTATCTTTTCCAGCCTGTCGACGCTGAGCAGGGCGGCCTGTTCAACCGTCATATGCCCGTCCCTGACAAACCCGTCGAGCCGGGCGCTTATGCCTGCCCCGTCGCGGACGGAAAAATCGCACAGTTCAAGGTAGCGGTGATAGGCCGTGCCGGCCTCCTGCCCAGACGGCAGCGAGGGGTCGTCGTCAGCGTACTCATCCTCAAACAGATAGTGCTGGGCGTAGGGCTGTTCATACCGGCGCATGAGCTGTGAGGCCGAAGTTTTGACGGCGAGGTCTACGCTGGCCCCGTAGGGATATTGGGCACCGAACAGGGCCGAAAGGTCGGCCGCCGCCTCGCCGCCTGAGACTATTTCGGGTGCGGGGGCAAAGGCATCGAAGTCGGTTAACCCGTCCATATATTCGGGCGAAAGGGAAGTTACGTCAAACATTTTGGCGTAGCAGTCGGCGTCGTAAAAGGCTGCGGGGTCGTATTTGGGAACGTCGCCGCAGAGCACGTACAGGTTGCACATCGCGCGCGTGCAGGCGACGTAGAAGAGGTTGAGTTCGTTCTTTATCTCCTCGCGCCGCGCCCGCCTTGAGCACAGCTCGCGCATGACCGTTGTGCGGACGAGCTTATTTTTAGTGTCGAACGCGCGGGGCGAAAAGCCGTATTCATCGTCGAATGGGGTCTCCTCGCTGTCGTTGCCGCCGAACTTGCGGGCGATGTCGGCCACGATGACTACGGGATATTCCAGACCCTTTGAGGAGTGCATTGTTACCACCTTTATGCTGTCGGACGAGGATGGCACGGCGGCCTTGAGCGACTTTAAGGCCTTGAGGCGGGACAAAAAGGCGTTGAGCTGAAGTTCGCCGCCCGCTGAGTAGGCCTCCTGCTGAAGGCGGCGCACGCCCGCAAGCTTTGCCCCGCCGCCCGCCGAATACTGCGCGCCCAGGCCCGTATCCGCCAGGATTTTATCGATGAGCGACGCCGCGCCGAGAATGTCGGAAAGGCGGCGGTACTCGTTGACCTTGGCGAAGAACGCGGCAATTTTACAGGCTAGAGAGTCGTTTGCATACTTACGGTAGTTGACGAGGCAGTCGCGGTAGGACATTTTGGGCACACTGCCCTGGGAGATGCGTATGCGCGCGAGCTCGTCGCGCGTGAAGCCGCCAAGCGGGGATAACAGTGCGGTTGCCAGGGGGATATCCTGTTGGCAATTGTCGATAAGCGAGAGTATGTCGATGAGCTGGCGGATTTCGGGCCGCTTTAAAAGGTCGCCGTCGCCCGCCCCCTCCACGCCGTAACCTGCATCGGTGAGGGCACGCACGATGCCGAGAGTGCTGTCGCCGGCGTTTTTGCGGGTGAGAATGCAGATGTCGCCGGGCTGGGTGTCGACCATGCGGCCCTGCTCTACAGAGTAGTGCTGTGAGGACAGCTCGCGGCGGACAATTTCGAGCACGGCCAGCCCCTCGCGGGTATGGCCCGACTTGGCGCCGCGGTGTTCGGCCACCGCATATATGCCCTCTGCAGGGGGCAAAGGGCGCTCGTCCTTGCCGAACACAACCAGCTTGGCGAGGCCATATCCCCGGGGGTATTTGCCGCCGCCGTGCATCACGCCGTCGGCGGCGTAGTCTATGCCGCACGAGGAGGGAGTCATCAGCCCGCTGAAGAGCTTATTTACAAAGCCGAGCACGCCGTCAGACGAGCGGAAGTTAACCGAAAGGCGCATAGCGCCCTCGGCGACCTGCATATCGGCATATTTTTGGGAGAAAAATACCGACTTTGAGCCGCGGAATCCGTAGATTGCCTGCTTTACGTCGCCGACGGTGAACACCTCGCCCGCGCCTGCGAGCGAAAGTATGCGCTCCTGCACGGGGTTGACGTCCTGATATTCGTCGACAAACACGTTTTTATAGCGCGCGTTGACCTGCGCGCGTATGCCGTCGTCCTCTAAAAGCGTAAGGGTGAGGTGCTCCAGATCGGGGCAGTCGAGCTTGTTCTCCTCACGCTTGACCGCGGTATATTCGTCGTCGAACTGCAAGATGAGGTTGGAAAAAGCCGCGGCCAGGCGGCCGCTGTCAACAAAGACGGCGTACTCCTCCTCCCTCTCGCCCAAGCCCTTCTTTAATGCGTCGTACCGCTTTTTGAGCTGGGTGCGGTATTCGGCGAAGGCGTCGGAGACGGCCTTCTCTTCGTCGGTTTTGGCCGTCGGCCTGCGCACCGAGGGGAAGGCGGGAAGAGGCTCGAAGAGGGGACACACTGCCGCGGCCGAAAGAGTGGCGCGAATGGCCTCTGCAATGTCGTTGAGCTTTGCAAGCGTAGGCGGCACGGCAAGGCCTTTATAAAAGCTATTGAAGGCCGAAAGGAGCGAAAGGCACTTTTCGCCTATAAACTGCTGAAGGTTGGCACACACCCTTTCGAAGCCTTCGTTGCAGTATATATCGGGGTACTTTTCAAGTTTTTGCCTGTAGCCGACGACGTTTCGCACCTCGTCGTGCGCGCGCAGAACGAGGTAGCGGACGTTGTCGTCGCTGCGCTTGCGGCGCAGGCAGTCCAAAACGGTGCGGAAGTTTTCATCGCCGTCGGCATACAGTCTGTCGAAGAGATTGTCGAGGGCGCGCTCCTTTAAATCGGCCAGTTTCGCGTCGTCGACGACAATTTCAAACGAGCGGTCGACGTCGAGCGCGTAGAAATAGGTGCGGATGAGGCGCGCGCAAAAGGAATGAATGGTGGAGATGTCGGCCGATGGAATTTTGCCCAGCTGGGCCTTTATGTTGGCGCGCTCCCCGTCCTGGGCCGAGGCAAGGCGGGAGATGAGCGTTTTGCGCAGTTTTTCCTTTATCTGTGCCGCCGCCTTTTTGGTGAAGGTCACGGCGAGAACGCCGTCCAGATCGCCGCCGTTCTGTAAAAGGTCGCACAGTTTTTCGATCATTACGAAGGTCTTGCCCGACCCGGCCGAGGCGGAGACTATTATTTTGCCGCGCGAATGTATTGCGGCGTCCTGTTCGGGAGTGTATGGCATTACTTGTCCCCCCTCTCTCTTTTAACTATTTCGGCTATACCCTTGCAGTTTATTGAAACTTTTGCGCGGGCCTCGCCGTCTGTGCCGAGGGCGAAGCCGCAACTGCCCGAAAGGGCGCAGTAGCGGCAGGCGTCGAGCGCGGGCGAGGGCTGAACGTTGCCCGCCGTCATTTCGGCCGCACCCTTGCGAGAAACGAGGGTTGAATAGGTTAAAAAGTCTGCAAAGTCCTCCCGCTCCAGTGCGCTGTCGGGATTTTTGCCGCCGAGATACGCGTCCACATAGCGGCTCTTGCGCTTTTCCTCCAGGGTAGTGTCGGTACTGCGGACAACGTCCTCGCTGCCGTCCATATAGCCGTTGAGGCGGAACACGCCGTCGTGCTCGCCCTCGTAGTTGAAGCTGGCGGGAAAGTAGTACGCGCCCACCGCCCGCCTGCCCTTTGAGGAGGCCGAAAGATACACGGGAAGCTGGAGCTTCAACCCCATATAATACAGGGGGGCGGAGCTGTCAATCGCGCCCGTCTTGTAGTCGATTACGCGCACCATATCGCCGCTGTAGTCGACGCGGTCGATGCGGCCGTAGAGGCTGAGCCCGCCGTCGAGCGGAAGGCGACAGTTCTTTTCGACCTCGCCCACGCTGAAGGAGGAATTTTTGAGCTGTTCGAAGGCGCCGGCGCACACGGCCACGCACTCGTCGATGAGCTGCGAGGCGGCGTATTCGCCGCGCTTATCGGCCGAGAGCGCCGAATACTTGGGCTCGGACAGCATCTCGTTGGCCGTCTGCCGCGCGCGGGCGGCAAGCTCTTCAGGATCGGTGAGGGCGTTCACCGATGGTGAAAAGACCTTCTGGAGCACGGAGTGAATGAAGTTGCCGCAGTCGAGCGGCCTCATTACGCCCTCCTCCCTCTCGTTAAGCCTCAGCCCGCGGAGCATAAAGCACTTGTACGGGCAGGAGAAGTAAGTTTCGAGCACGGTGGGCGAAAACGAGGTGCCGTACAGCCTGTCGCCGCACGAGATGTTGCCGCTGTCCGACGAGGGCGAGAGCGCGGCCTTTGCCTGTTCTTCGTATCCGTTGTCGCAAAGGGTGGCATATATGGCCGACCGAACGGCGGGCGAGGGCTCGGCAACCAGCTGTTGCAGGGCGGGAGCGGGACGGGAGCAGATATACTTTAAATTGTCGGCGCCCCGCAAAAAATTTCTGCCCGTGAGGGGCGCAAGGCGGGCGCCCGAAGGCGAAGAAAAGAGCGCGCGGGCGTAGTCGACAATGCGGCTGACCCCGCTCTCCTCCCCCCCGCGGCGCACGGGGTAGCTTAAGTGCAGGGCGCGCCTGAATGCGCAGAGGTTGAGGCCCGCAGTTTCGCGCGCGCGGCGGTTGACCTGCTCGATTTTGGGAGAAATGACGATGTTCAGCGCCTCAAGCGAGCTTAAATCCCTGTCGGTGAGGACGGCGGTGTCGTCGCCGACGGCGGGCACCTCGCCCGTGAGGCCTGCGACGAACACGACTTCACTGCCCGTGTTGGCGCACGTTAAAAGGTCGCCCACAAACACGGCGTCCTGCCTGGGCGGAATTAACGAAAGTTCGGCGGCGGTGAGGCCGCTTTTGAATATTCTGCAAAATTCGCGGACGGACATGCTCAGGCCGTCGGTCAGCCTTTCGGCCTCGTCTATGACGGCGTTTACACTCTCAAACGCTCTGCCCGAAAAGGCGGCGAGCGAGGGATATTCCCCGCTGAACTGGGTATTCATCCCCTCCAGGGTGGCCTCGGCGTTGAAGTCTTTGAGTATGGCGCGCAGAGCGGCGCAGAACTGCCCGCCCGTACCCTTTGTAGGTATGCGCGCAAGCGAGCTTGAAAAGGGCCCGCGCACGCGTTCGACGGCGAATATATCGAGGTTAAGGGCGGAAAGGATGTCCTCCCTGGGCTTGCGCTTTACGCCGCCGCGGTAGCCCGCCAGGCGGAGCATATAGTTGACGAACAAGTCCTTGTCCTTGCGGCGCTCGCCCTCCCTTCTGTCGCCGCCCACAACAAAGAGGGGTGAAGTTACGACCGAAAAGACGCTGCTCTGCGTGCAACCGTCGGCGGCGCAGTTCAAAAAGCCCTCTAAAAAGGCAGAGACGGGGTGTTCGGCCAGGCTGTAGCGCTTGTCGAGGTAAAAGGGTATATCGTACTCGCTGAACACGCGCGAGAGCACGGGCGCGTAGCCGTCGAGGTCGGGCAACATCACGGATATGGCCCTGTAGCGCACGCCCTCTTCAAAGACATGGCGCACAATGTTTGCGGCGATATAGCGCATCTCCTCCTCTTCGTCCCTGCCCTCGAACAAGGTTACGGCCGAAGTGGGCAGAGGTTTGGCGGTGTGGAAGATTTCGGGATTGAAGATGTTGGCGCGTAAGATCTCGGCTTCGGGACAGAGGTCGGACTTTACCGCGCGGCGGTTGAGCCCGCCGTAATTTTTTGCCACGCCAGCGAACGAGGCGGAGGCCTCGTTGACGTACACCTCCTCCCTGCCGCCGATGAAAATGCCCGTCACGTTTCCGGCTGCGTCCATGCAGGCCGAGGCGCACTCGGACACCGAACAGGTAAAGGCCTGGAAGCCTAAAAAGATGACGTCGGCGCCGCGCACGGCGGGAGAGGACAAGATGACTTCGGGCAGGAGGGCGAGATAGCGGTTTCTGTCCACCGCGCCGCTCTCGTCGAGATAATGCGTGTACGCCCTGTACAAAAATTCAAGGTCGCGGATCTTGCCTTCGAGCACGGGGCTTTGCGAGGAGACGGCGGCAAGGTCGTCCGGCGAAACGCGCGAGGAATAGAGCAGGGCTATAGTATCGTATATATCCTGGGCTGCGGTGGCCGCGGACAGCTTTTTAAAGAGGGTGAGCGAGGAGCGGTTCTCCTCTATAAGCCGACGGATGACCATGGCCGAACCCTGGCTGGTGAGAAGATCGGGGCACTTGCCCCTCTCCGCCGATAGAAAGCGCGCGAAGGTATAGACCGACGCGGAGAAGGTTCCGCCCACAGCCTCGCAGACCATTCGTTCGGCGGCGAGGGTCAGCCTGTCCTCGCAGAAGATTACGGTGCGCGCGCCGCGCGCCTCGTTTGCCGAAACGAGTTCTTTAAGTTTGTGCATGGCCGCGCCCGTCGTGGGCGCGGTGAAGGATGTTATCATATTCGTTATTATACCACACCGTGCGCGAATTTTAAAGTGAATTGTTCAAAATATTTTGGTGGAAGCGCGCCGCGGCGCACAAAAGTAGCGCCGCGGCGCGCGATGCGGACTTTTTTTGCGATTTTTCATCTGCAAAAGTTTGCACTTTTTTATATTTGTATGTTATAATAGCGAATATGAAAAAATCAGCAAAGATTATCGCGCTGACAGTGTTCGCGGCGGGAGCTTTTACGCTTTCGGCCTGCGGAGGCTGCAGCGGATGCGGCGGCACGACAACATATAAGATAACCACTGCGCCCAACTGGCAGATAAGGGGCAGTTCTGCGGACGACCTTGAAACTTCGTCCGTGCTGTTCGAAGCGAAGGAGACGGCCGTTTACACCGTTGATTTCAGCAAGGGCGCCAACACCAACTATTCGCTTGAATACACCCAGGGGCAGTACACCACCACCTTCTACGCGATACAGTACAACTGGAACGACTCCTCCATTCCCCAGGAGCTCAAGGCAGAGGGCGAAACCGACCCCGTCTACGTATACGAGACCAGCTTAACCCTTACGGGCAAGTTTGTTGTGGGCAGTGACGAGCACGAGTTTACCAACGTCATTGAGACGGTGAGCTACTTCCGCTCGGCGGCAAACAACCTGTTGCCTGTGTACTCGATGCAGGACATACAGTGCACCTCGCCCAACTCCCTCCAGCCCGCATCGATCGAAACGGCTTATGTGGAGATGGACAGGGTATACGAGACCTACTACAGCCGCGACGGCGGCACGGCCGTGACGACGGTTACCGCGCGCGGCAACGACGACATTCAAAGCGGAACCACAACCGCGGGCACAGGCACCGAATACACGCTGTTCGATTCGAGCTCGCTGGGCGTTGCCCTGCGCAGCATGAGCCAGAGCAGCACCCAGCTGTTCGACGTGTTTGTTCCCGTAAACGGCGCAAATGCCAGATACCAGGCGGCCTGGGGCAGTTCCGCGACCGTTGCAAGCGACAACGATGCGTACACGGGAATAATTGCGGCAATGAACAGCGCCGCCGAGGACGGATACATTCTCAACGGCAGAGACGAAGAGGGTGCAAGGCAGTTCAGTTGGACGCCCGTTACAGTCAGCCTTGTTTCAAGCATGGCGGGCCCCTCCAACACCTACTACTATGCCAGTGTGACCAACGCCGACCTCAACACACAGAGGGCCGTGCTGATGCGCGTTGAGGAGGTTGTGCCATTCAACCTCGGCACGATTGTGTATAACCTTCAGTCTGTAGAGCTCAACTAAATTTATATAAATCAAGCCCCCTCCCCGGCTATGGCCGCGGAGGGGGCTTTTTGATATTCACGCTACATTATAATTTATTGTATTCCTCATCGGTGACAGGTTCGCACCACACGCTCTTGCCGCCCTTGGCGGGAACTTCGACCGCAAGGTGCTGAAACGGGCAATCCTTTTTGGCGCCGTGCCAGTGCTTTACGCCCGCGGGGATATTGACTACGTCGCCGGGCTTCAGGGCCCGGGCGGGTTTGCCCCACTCCTGGTACCAGCCCTCTCCGGCGGTGACGATGAGAATCTGGCCGCCTCCCTCTTCGGCCTCGTGAATGTGCCAGTTGTTGCGGCAGGCGGGCTCGAAGGTGACGTTGGCAATGAACACCTGCTTGTCCGACAGGACGTGCAGATAGCTCTTGCCGATGAAGTACTGCGCGTAGGCGTCGTTGCCTGCGCCTATGGGAAACTGTGATAATTCTTTCATTTTTACTCCTTATTTCATTTCTGATGCTTTACTTATGCAGGTCAGGGCGTTTAACGAGCGGGGATAGCCGATGTAGGGAAGGCACTGCGACACTACGCAGATTAAAAACTGCTTGTCGTTTCCGATGCGCATATTTGCGGCGGCGTGGGAGGTGAGCTGAGGTTCGCACCCGCCCTGCGCGGCAAGATAACAGAAGGTTATCATCTCGCGGTCGCTATCCGACAGCCCCTTGCGGGTGTAGTAGTCGCCGAAACAGTTGCCCGAAAGCCAGCGGTTGATGTGTTCGGTCTCCCCTCCGCGGCGCGAAAAGCCGCGCATGCCCTCGCCGAAAATTTCAACCTGCTTGTTCTCGCCGTCTGAAATGCGGCTGTCCGCCGTGACGGTTGCGCGAGGCTCGGTGGGAAGCTCCGCACCCTCCCTGACGAGCCGGCTGTTGGCGATATTGAAAAAGGGCAACACCCTGCCTATGCCGAGATAGGCCACGGCCTGATATATGACCTCCTTTATCTCCGCGGCGGTTACGCCGAAATGCAGAGCGGCGGCGACCTCGCCCGAAAAGGCGTCCGTCCCGCCGCAACCCAATAAAGTGGCCAAAATGGCGAGGTGGCGAACTCTGTCGGGCAGGGGATGTTCGTTTATTACCTCGTCGAAGGCAAAGTTGCAGAACAGCTCGTAAAATTCGGGGTCTGTCTGCGAGAGCGAGGAGAGCTCGCCGCCCGTCATCTTTTCAACATACTTAGCTGCATTTTTATTGGGCATATTGCACCTTCTTATCTGAGTTTTTTGCCCGAAGAGAAGGCGTCGCCCACCTCTTCGCCGAGCACAAGATATTTATTGTTTACGGGATCAAACGTTATGGGCTGTAAGAGCGCGGGGCTGATCTTGCCGTCCTTTAATACGCTCTCGTCGGCGGAGACGTTGACTATGTCGCCAATTATAAGGCCGTCCTCGTTGATTTTGTCGAGGCGGCACTCAAGAGCGAGCTTTAACGTGGTGACGACGGGAGCGTCGACAAACTGCGACTTTTCAATAGTCCAGCCCGTCTTTGCAAATTTATCGGGCACGGAATTTGCCGAAACTATGCCGACGTAGTCGCACGCGGCGACGTTCCGGGCGTCGGCGATGTTGATGACGAAGGCCTTTTTCTTGAGTATATTCTTTGTCGTTCTGTGACCTTCGGAAAGGCAGAGCATCACCTTGCCGTAATCACATATTCCGCCCCAGGCGGCGTTCATCGCGTCGGGCGTGCCGTCCTCGTTATACGTTGAGATGACGAGCACGGGCTGGGGATAGAGATAGGTATTTACGCCGAAATTTTTCCTCATAAAACTTCTCCTTATTTTTATAGTCTGCGCAGGCGGGGAACAACCCCTTTCTGCATACACTATTATAATATAATAAAAAAATGATATCAATAGCTGTTTTTATGTAATATCAATAAGTTTTGCTAATAGAGCCGACAAAAAACGCGGCGGGTATTGACAGCGTGCCGACGGCGTGTTAAAATATATCTGTAATCGGGAAGAACATCCGCTCTTTCTGCATTGCAAAAACGTTTCTACATTTTTTATTACTCCTTATCTGATATTAAGTAAAAATCCCGTTCGGCGGCACATATGTGCCGCCGAACGGGATTTTACTTTGCACGCAGGGAACTGTCAGGACGCACCGTAAACGCCGGCGGCGCGGAAATTTTTCCGCGCCGCCGCAACTTTCAATAACTTTCAAACTGTGACTTATACAGGTTGTAATACATTCCCCTGCGCTCAAGCAACTGGGTATGGGTGCCCTGTTCGACTATGTCGCCGCCGTCCATGACGAGAATTTTATCCGCTCCCCTTATGGTGGACAGCCTGTGCGCGATGACAAAACACGTTCTGCCCTCCATAAGCTTGGTCATGGCCTGCTGGATGATGTGCTCGGTGCGGGTGTCGACGTTGGAGGTGGCCTCGTCCAGAATGAGCATGGGCGAGTCGAGCAGCATGGCGCGCGCGATGGTCAGAAGCTGTTTCTGCCCCTTGGAGATGTTTACGGCGTTGTCCGAAAGATATGTGTCGTAGCCCTGGGGCAGACGGGTGATGAAGGAATGTATCTTGGCCGCTTTGCACACGCGCTCGACCTCCTCGCGCGTGGCGCCGTCCTTGCCGTAGGCGATATTTTCGTACACCGTGCCCGCGAACAACCAGGTGTCCTGCAAGACCATTGTAAAACAGGAGCGCAGGCCCGCGCGCGTGAAGTTGTTTATGGGCGTGTCGTCTATGCGTATCTCGCCCGAATCGGGGTCGTAGAAGCGCATTAAAAGGTTGATTATAGTCGTCTTGCCCGCGCCCGTGCGGCCGACTATGGCAATGAGGTCGCCCTTTTTGGCCGAAAGCGAAAAGTCGTGGATTATCTCCCTGCCCTTGACGTAGCTGAAGGCGAGGTGTTCGATCTCCACGTCGCCGCGCACATCCGAAGGGATGATTGCGCCCTCCGGGTCGGGCGCTTCGGGTTGCTCTTCGAGCACGCGGAATACGCGCTCGGCCGCGGCTATGGCAGACTGGAATTCGCCGAACACGTTGGCGATTTCGTTTATGGGGCCCGAAAATTTGCGCGAATAGAGCACGAACGAGGCCACCTGCCCGACGCGCGTTATGCCGCCGAAGGAGTACATATACATCAGCGCGCCGAGCACGGATATGAGCGTGAGCGCGAGGTTGTTCATAAAATTATTTATGGGGCCGGTCATTGTGGAGAGATACTCGGCCTCGGCATAGGCGTCAACCGCGTCGGTGTTTTTGTTTTCAAACTTGTCGATTATCACCTGTTCACAGCCGTAGGCCTTGGTCGTCTTCTGACCGGCAATCATCTCCTCCACAAAGCCGTTGAGTTCGCCCAGCTTTGCACTGCGCCTGCGGAAGAGGGGCTGAACCCTCTTGGCGAGATAGCGCGTTATGAGCACGGATATGGGAATGGTTACGGCAAATACCAGCACGAGCAATGGCGAGATGACGAGCATCATAACAAAGGAGCCGACTATCTGCACCACGCTGTTTAAGACGAGCACGACGTCGTTGGCGAGCGATTCGCCCACCGTATCGATGTCGTAGGACAGCACGGAGATTATGTCGCCCGCCTGGCGGCTGTCGAAATAGCTTACGGGCAGGGATATGAGGCGGTTGAAGGTATGCTCGCGCATTGCGCATGCCACCTTGCGCGACACATACGCCATGCCCACCGTGGAGAGGTAGCTGAGCACGCCCGACAGCAGGTATACCCCCGCAAGCAGGGCACAGCTGTAGAGCACGGCGGACATATCGGTGGAGCCGTCCGTCTTTATGAGGTCGATGGCGTCGCCGCTGATGCGCGGGCCGATGAGCGACAGCACCACCGCCGCTATGTTGGTTATGAACAGCGCAATAAACAGGGGCAGCCAGGGGCGCAAATATTTTAAAAGGTTGACAATTACATACTTTGTGTCCACCTTTCTTTTCCCTAAGTTGCGCGTATCCGAAATATGCATTCGCGGTTCTTTCATAATTATTAATTATTCTCCATTAAGAAGATTTGGATATATACGGGTGAAATGCGCAATGTATCATCGCGCATGAAATACGCCTTCGGCGCGTGAAATACCGCCTCAACTCCTCTTTTCAATCGGCCCAGTCAAAGGCGGTGTGAAATGCAACCTTTCGGTTGCGTTGAGGTGAGTATCATTGCGGCTGCGCCGCATAATTTTATCCTAAACGCGCGGCTTATGCCGCGTATTTCACGCTGCGGGCATCGCCCGCGGCATTTCATGAAAACGGTGTGCCGTTTTCATTTCACGCAAACGAAGTTTGCATTTTTCTACACATCCTCCCCCATCTGCGCCTTATAGATAAGCCGGTATTCCTCACAGTTTTCCAAGAGCTCACCGTGGGTGCCCAGGCCTATCTGTTTGCCGTCGTCGAGGACGAGTATGCTGTCGGCCGACTTGACCGAGCTGACGCGCTGGGCGATGATAATTTTGGTGACATCGGGATAATCCTCGGCCAGGGCTTTGCGCAATGCGGCGTCAGTTTCGTAGTCGAGCGCGGACGAGGCGTCGTCGAGCACGAGAACGGAAGGGTTGCCCGCCAGCGCGCGGGCGACAATGAGGCGCTGTTTCTGCCCGCCCGAAAGGTTGGTGGCCTTTTGCGAGACTTCGTAGTCCAGCCCGCCGGGCAGGCCGTCCACAAACTGCGAGGCCTGCGCGGCCTTCACCGCCTTTGCAATATTTTCGGGCGGGAGGTTTCTGCCGTAGTCGATGTTCTCGCGCACGGAGGCGGCCATCAGAAAGTCGTTCTGGAAGGCGACGCCGAAGGCCGAGCGCAGGTTTGCAGGGTAGACGGAGCGCACGTCCTCTCCCCCCACGTACACGGCGCCGCCGCTCACATCGTAAAAGCGCATCATAAGGTTAATTATTGTGCTCTTGCCGCTGCCCGTGGCGCCTATTATGCCGAGCGTGCCGCCCTTTCTCAAGGCGAAATTGATGCCTTCGAGGTTGTTTTTCACGCCGTTATAAGAAAAGCTTACATTGCAAAACTGCACTGCGTATTGGTCATTACCCGCAGGATATTGCCCGATTAACTGATGTTCGTCCAGTTTAAGCACCCCCTCTATGCGGGCGGCCGAGGCCACGCCCTGGGATAGCACGACGAAGATTTTTGAGAGGCCGAGCATACCGTTTAAAATTATGGTGAACAGGGTGAGCACGGCGAGAATACTGCCCGCGCCGTCCGACATCTGCGCGCCCACGACAATTACGGCGACGAGGCCGAGGTTTAAAATTAAAGTGGCCAGAGGATTGGTGAGCGACATCAGCTTTTTTGCCGAAAAGTCGGTTTCACCCAGTCTGTCGCTTATGCCGCGGAATTTTTCACGCTCGTAACCGCCCTTGGAGAGCGCCTTTATGATGCGTACACCCGAAATGTTCTCCTGCATGGCGCGCACCATATCATCCGAGCCCGCCTGCTTTTTGGCGTAGCAGGGTATGCTCCTTTTGGTGATAATGACCACGGCGACGATGACAAAGGGCACGCACGCCAGAAGCACCAGCGCGAGGTATACGTCGACTATGAAGGTGGTTATTATGCCGCCGATGAGCAGTATGGGCGCGCGGACACCCAGGCGCAGGGTGCGGGCAACCATCTGGTTGACGTAGTAGCTGTCCGAAGTCAGGCGGGAGACGAGCGAGGGAATTGTAACCTCGTCGACCTGCCCGCTCTTGAGATAGGAGATCTTTTTGAAGAGATCATACCTCAAGTCGTGCGTCATGCCCGCCGCGGCCTTTACCGACAGGCGGTTGGCATACATATTGCCGAACATTGCCACCAGCGAGCAGACGAGCATCACCAGCCCCAGCCACAGCACCATTGCCAGATCTTTCAGGGGAACTATGTAGTCTATGATGTATTCAAGCAACAGAGGCAGGAAGAGTTCGGCAATGGAACCCACAAATTTGAACGTAACCGCCCAGGCGGCCGTGCGTCTGTAGGGCTTTAAATAGCGCAGTGTTCCTTTCAACTTCTGCCCTCCTCATAGCGGCGGGCGTTTGAAATGAGCTTTTCCAGAACGGCGGAGAGCCCCTCCCGCTCCTCTTCTGTCAGCCCCTCGCAGATTATGGCCTTCCACTCCGCGTTGACGGCGCGGATGACGGGCAACAGCTCCTCAGCCTTGCGCGTGGGCCAGACCTTATATACTCTTTTGTCCTCCGCCGACTGTTCGCGGCGGACAAAGCCCGCCTCCTCCAGCGCGGACATCTGCCGCGCGACGTTGGATTTGTTGACGAAGAGCGACTTTGCCAGCTCGTCCTGCGACACGCCCTCGCCGTTGCACACGGCGAAGAGATACTTCACCTGATGCCCCGTGAGGCCGTATTCCCTCAGTTTTTCATCGCGGAAAAGCGTGGTCCCGCGCGATATTGCATTTAAATCCTTTAAAAATCCTGCCATAACTGCCTGCAATGCTGAATTAGTTGCAACCGCAACTAATTTTTATTATAGTCACACAAAACGAGTTTGTCAAGCGAAGGGCGCAAAAAAGTTGCGAACGCAACTTTTTGCGCCGACAAATGCCGTAACTCAAGGCTACCGAAGCCTTACTGAATATGAAGGCGGGCGCGCCGCTTTCGCGGCGCGCCCGCCCAATTTAATTACAATTGACCGCGCAATATAGCGCAGCTATTTACAATGTAACGGTGAATGTGGAACCCTCCCCCACTTTACTTTTAACAGATATGTCGCCGCCGACGAGACTGCATATTCTGCGGCAGATGGCAAGGCCCAAACCATTGCCCGTACCGCTTTTTACCTGGAAGTACTTATCAAAAACTTTGGGCTGCAACTCTTCGGGTATGCCTATCCCCGTATCCGAGACGGAGACCCGCGCCCTGTTCCCCGCAGCCGACAGAGTTACGCTTACGCTGCCGCCTTCCGGCGTAAATTTAATGGCGTTTGACAAAAGGTTGAGCCACACCTGCTTTAATAAATTTTCATCGCCCGTATACTTTATAGGTGCGAGTTCGGTGCGGATTTCTATACCCTTCTTCTCCCACTCGCGCTGCATCAGAATTATGCAGTCCTTTAACTGGACGTCGAGACGGAAGGTCTTGCTTTCGCCTATAAACTGCTGGGTTTCGAGCTTGGAGAGGGTCAACACAGTCTCCGAAAGCTGTGAAAGACGAGCCGACTCGTCAGCAATTATCTTTACTATCTGCAGGCGCTCTTCCTCGCTCAGATTGTCCTCCAGAAGGAGATTGGCAAAGCCGTTTATGGAGGCGATGGGCGTTTTGAATTCGTGCGAAAAGTCGTGAATAAAGTCCTCGCGCAGGGCCTTGACGCCCTTGAGCTCCTCTGTCATTTTATTGAAATTTTCGTAAACCGCGTTGAAACCGTCGAGATTTCTATAGGAGATTTTGGCATTGTAGTCGCCCGCGGCCACCTTGTTGAGCCCCTCGATCAGCTTGTTCGTCGTTTCTAGCGAGCGGTGGTTTAAATAGATGGCCACGCACATTGCCACCGCAGCAATGGCCGGGATGACATACATTGTTATTAAAAGGCCGTCGTCGGCGATGTGGTTTATGCTGTTGAAGTACTGGAACACAATTACTATTATCTCGCCGACGATGAGAGCGAGAATAAAGCTTATTACCGCAAGCACCCAGGCGTGCGAGTTTATCATTCTCTTTTTATTGCCGTTGTTCTTTACCGTTTTCATTTTTTTATCACCGCCTTGTATCCGACTCCGCGGATAGTAACTATTTCAAATTCGGGAAAGCATTCGAACTTGTTGCGCAGTCTGTTGATGTGCGTGCGCACGGTGTATTCGTCGCTCTCGGAGGAGTAGCCCCACACGCTGTCCAAAATGTTCTCCTTGGTGAAGATCTTGCCGGGATAGGACAGGAGGAGATACAAAAGCTGAAATTCCTTGGTGGGGAGCTCGAACACCTCGTCGCCGCGCGTGACGGTGAAGGACTGCTTATCGACAACCACATCGCCTATGGCTATTTTTCCCTCATTGGCAATCTTGCTGCGCCGAAGGAGGGCGTCTATACGCCAGACGAGCTCCTCAAAGTTGACGGGCTTGGTCATATAGTCGTCGGTACCGACGGCAAAACCGCGGCCCTTGTCGTTTATGCCGTCCTTGGCCGTAAGCATTATTACGGGCGTATTATGCCCCAGCGAGCGAATATTTTCAACCAGGGCGTAACCGTCCATTCCGGGCATCATCAGATCGGTGACGATGAGGTCTATACCCCCCTCCTCGTACTTTTCTAGCGCGGCGGCTCCGTCGGCACAGGAGACTATGTCGTATTTGCTTTTGAGGCGCAACGTCATCAGCATGCGCAGATTTGCGTCGTCTTCGACAATCAATATCTTTGCCATATAACACCTTATTATTTATTGCCCCCGCCCCGGCCCGATGTTTGCGCCGCGGCAGGATATTTACCTATTGAATTATACTATATTCCCGGCAAAAAATCAACACTAAGTTTATAATCAATTTACTTTCGTATCTTATCATATGCTCGGTATAAGGAATAGAATATGGTAATTGCAATAGTAATCGACCTGATAGACAATAAAACAAACGGCTCGGTGATAACCGCCATCCGCTTTGCCGAGGGACTGCGCGCCCGCGGGCACGAGGTGCGCATGGTGGCCATCGGCGCCGACGGTGAAAAGGACTGCGCCGTGAAGGAACGCTATGTGCCCGTTCTTACCGAAGTTTCGGCCAAAAACCAGATTAAGTTCGGCAAATTCGATAAACAGCGCATAAAAAAGACCTTTGAGGGCGTGGATTTAGTGCACTTCATATTCCCCTTCAAGCTTGAAAAGAAGTGCAAGGAACTGGCCGACGAGATGGGCATACCCACCACCGCGGCCTTCCACGTTCAGCCCGAAAACGTTTCGTACAACGCGCATCTCAGCTGGTTCAAGCCCTTCAACGCGCTCGTTTACGCCTACTTCAGACAGACGTTCTATAAAAAATTCAACCGCATACACTGCCCCTCCTCATTCATTGCCGGCCAGCTGGCCGCGCACGGATACGACAGCGAGCTGTACGTCATTTCCAACGGCTACGACCCCGCCTTCGTTCCCGCGCCCGCCAAGGGCAAAAACAGCAAATTCGAAGTTGTGATGACGGGCAGGCTTGCACCCGAAAAGAACCAGCAGGTGCTTATTAAGGCGATAGCTCTTTCAAAGCACAAGCAAGATATTCACCTTACCCTTCTCGGCAACGGGCCGAGGAAAAAGGCGCTGACAAAGCTGGCCGAAAAACTGGGCGTAGACGTAAGCTTTGACTTTTTGCCCAAGGAAAAACTGATAGCAAAACTGCAGTCGAGCGATTTATATGTACACGCCGCCACCGTCGAGATAGAGGCCATTGCCGCGCTTGAAGCCATCGCCTGCGGACTGGTACCCATCATTGCGGACAGTTCGTGTTCGGCCACGCCGCAGTTTGCGCTCGATAAGCGGTCGCTTTTCGAGGACAACAACGAATATTCGCTGGCGGAAAAGATAGATTACTGGTACGAGCGCGAGGGCGAGCGCCTGAGAATGGGCAAAGTTTATGCCGAATCGGCCAAGAAATACAGCCTGGATAAGTCGCTTGAAAAGGCCGAAAGGATGTTCGCCGACGAGATTATGGACAGCAGCAGAACGACTAAGTTAAAAAAAATGACTCTGGCTGCGGCAACCAACAACGGCTGAACCTTTAAATGACAATAAATGTAAAAAAGCGAACGGAAAATTTCCGTTCGCTTTTTTGATTGGCTGCGGCATATATGCGCACCAATCACAGACCTAGGTTGCAGTCGGCAAGGATGACGTAGGTGTTTTCAAGACCCTTGGAGGGACGCTCGAAGAAGGCCGTGACAGAGCATATGCGTTCGGGCGAGGCACAGTCGTCGCACTGACCGAACTCGGCGCAGGGCGTGTGCAGACCCAGCCTTTTGGCGTTTGCGCCCGCGCACTCGGCCGAGCGTATGCGCATTACGGCCTCGCGCTCGTCGGCGACTATCTTGTTCTTGCCTATGATGAGTATGGCGTTGCGGGGGCCGAAGGACAGGGCGGATATGCGGTTGCCCGAACCGTCGGTCAGGGCGATGACGCCATCGCGCGTGATTGCGTTGGCCGAACAGACGTAAAAATCTGCCGCGGCGGCCTCACGCTTGGCGGAGGCGCCGTCCTTCCAGTGCCAATGGACTGTATTGCCCTGCTTTTTGAGGTTTTCGTACAATTCAAGCTCCTGCACGGTGAGAGAGCCGCCTATACCCACCGAGCCGCTTCCTATAATCTTAAGCGACTCGCCGAGGGCGGAGCTGACATCGGGCACGACGCAGCTTTTAAAGCCGCGCCTGTTTAACCGTTCGTTTATATATCCAAGATTTTCCATACATCTATTTTACCACCCCTTGCGCGTTTAGTCAAGGCATGAAAGGCAAAACAGGCCGCCTCTCCCGCCGCGGCCAGCGGAGCGAGGACGTTGCAGCACAGCCGGTCGACTGCGGAGAATGACAGCCCGAAGGCAAAGGGCAGGCAGAACGCGAGCATGGCCGCACAGACGGCAAAGGACGCCGTGCGCGGGGAGACGCGGGCTGTACACACCCAGACATAGGCGGGGCGGGCGAGCGACAGCGCCGAGACAAAGGCGGTGAGCGTGAGCGAACAGTAGAATACGCACCCGAATATACCGCAGATATGCGCATTTGAAAAGGCTGCCGACAGCGCGGCGGGATAGAGCACTAGCGCATTGGAAAGAGCACCGCCGTCGAGACTTTCGAGACAGCCCCCTCCTCCCGCGAGCGTGAGCGTAGCTACGGCAGAGAGGACGGCGCCGCAGAAATTTGCACCTATTATTATGCATGCCGCCCGAACCGGAGACAGCGGGCGGGGCATTTCGGCGGCGAATGCGGGCATTACGCCCGCCGCCAGCGAGAGAGAAAACAGCGCCTGTCCCAGGGCGGCCAGCCACAGCTCGCCGGAGACAAACGAAGAGGCGTTTATGCCGAGCGTAGACGCCAGCACGGCGGGGGCGTTGGAATACAGCAGTCCGCGCGCGGCCAGAAGGCACAAGAGCGCCGCCTGAAAGATTACCGCAATGCGCGCGACGATGGCGCGCGTACCCGCCCGCCTGGTGAGAAGAAAGGCGAGGGCAATAAAGACAAGCGCGGCAATTAACGGCGACAACTGCGGCATATCTGCGGGGTAACCGTAATTTACGCCGGCGTGAAAGGTGCAGGCGCGCACCGCAAAGATTGCTATTATCACCCCGTAGCAGGCGCACATCGCAGCGGAATTTATGGCCGAGAGGGCGCCCACGGCCCCGCCGAGCGGGCAGATTGATTTGAATGGAAAGGCGCCCTTATGCCGCGAGCCGAGCGCAAGCTCGGCGGCGAGCAGAGGCACCGCCGCAAACACGAGCACAACGGCATACGCGATTATAAACGCGCCGCCGTATTCCAGGCACAGGGCGGGGAAGCGAGTAATTCCGCCCAGACCAAACGCCGCGCCGATAGCCGTATAAAGAAAATTTTTTGATTGCTTTGCCATGCTTTTAATATACTGCGCGGCGCGCATTAAAATGACGCCAGGCATTTTAATGTTCTTTTGCGCCGA
>DVNU01000016.1 GCA_018714165.1 Candidatus Coproplasma excrementipullorum
CGTAGTAGTTCACCCACTCGCGTATGCGGAGCTGTGTTTTCTTCACTTTTAAATCAAGCGGATAGGCTTGCATTATCCGCAGTTCTTCTGCTGTGGGCATTTCTAAAAATATAGCTCCTTGATTGTTTTTCCGTCCTTGCGTGGTACATAGTCCATAAAGTCGCAAGAGCGGTATAAAAAACGATTGTTACACCAGCGTTGTAAATCGCGCAATATTCGCGGTGCCGTGCTCTTTCGATAAATTCTTATGTCTGGCAATAGTCCCGCCTCTTGCACCTTTTCCACTCGGTATAAATCTTCTTCAATCGTCGTGTCAAAGTTCGTGAGTATATAAACGCTGTCTTTGTCGTTGGGTTTACAGTAATCTCGGTAAATATTTAGCCCACGCACGATAGCTTTTTCATTTTTCATAAAGTCAAAAGCAAAATGCACAACTTTCTTTTTTATGAGGGTTAATGCCTGCGCTACCTCAATTGTAAAAAATCGTGCGTCTAACCCTTGTGTAAAATCCACCCACGCGCCACTGTCTGCAAGCTGCCTCAGCAACTCCATTCTGTCTTTGCAAGCGAGGATATTTGCATCCAGCAACACAATTTCCTTCTGTCCTCTCCAAAACTCTAAAAGGTCGGCAACCTTAACGCTACATAATCCCTCTTTTTTTGAAACAATGCAGAAATCACAGTTGTTGCAACACCCGCGCGTGAGGAATCCGTAGGCTTTACCCTTTGTTAGCTCAGGATATAGAGAATAATCAGGGTAAATATGTTCTATCTCATATGGCAAATTGGGGTCACGGTCTTTGTGATAAACCTCTTTACCGTCTTCAACTGTAATTGCAAACCCAGTCCCGCCAAATACCAACTCGTCAGCGTTTGGATAATAGTCTGCCGTTTTAGAGTACTCGTCACCAAATGTCTTTGAGATATAGACTTTATCGTAGTGTTTAAGCGGGTGCTCTATATCGACAAACTCCACATTGTCGCCGTGAGCCTTATGCCAAGCAGATAATTTCATTAAAGCGAGGTTTGGGAAGTTGTGACTGTCTACGTCGTAGAGTCCTATATTCACATCAAAAAATTCTCCTTTTACGCAGCCGCGATTATTTTGTTAAGCTGCGCCATCGTTTTAATTGGTTGCTTACAGACTGCCATGTCCGCACAGTTGGCGCGGATGAGCGCTGTGGCTACCGGCGGGCAGACCGCATTGCCGAGCCGTGCTATCTGCTTTGCCTCGCTGTAAGGCTTGCCGATATAAGGCTCTATGCCGATAACGTAATCAGGCGGAAAGCCCTGCGCGAGCATAAGCTCATGCGCCTTAAGCATGCGCAGCCCTATGTCGGCGATATAGTAACGTGTGCCGTTTATCTCAAATAGTAACACCTCGTCGTCGGCTATCGTATAGCCTGCGTATGTGTTCAGAAGCTCGCGCACCTCATTCCAATGCCCGAGATTTTCGCCGCCGTCTATCTTCTCGAAGTATGTTTTGATATGCGCCATGTGGCCCGCTGAAGTCGTCAACGTTGGCATGGGCTCGTTCAAGTCTTTGCCATCGGTGTTCTTGCGGAACACGCCCAGATGGCTTGCGGCGAGGCCGTGCCGATCTTTGGTCGTGACGGTATGAAGCGGCTCATCGAGGGCCGAGAACTGTTCGGCGCCGCTGTAGTATTTGACGATGCTACCCGTGACAAGTGCATTATGGTCTATCGCTGTAACGGTCGGTGCGGGTTCTTCGAGGCTTGCTCCCGCCTGCTGTTTCCCGCTGAAATATTTGGAAAGGTATGCCGCGTTGATTGCGTATCGGTTCGAGCCCTCCACCGTCATAATTGCTTCGTCCAGCTTCTGCCCTCGCACCTCTCCTTTGCTCTGCTCTGTGTGATACTGAATGAGCGAGGGCGCAACAACTCCGAAGCCGTGTTTTTGAGTCACTGTCGGAAACTCCTTTGTGACCTCTTGTCCGCGTATACTTTCGCCGCCATGATTAACCTGGGTAAGCGTAGGCGTACACAGATAATTGCGGTTGCCGGTCGTAACCGTTGCAAGCGGTTCATCTGTGCCGTGCGTTGTGTTCCCCGTGTTGTTGCTCATTATGTAAGGGCGCGGGTTTTTGATTACAAATTTATCGAGCCCGCGAGCGATCCTTCGCAGAGTATTCGGGGCAAGCGGCTTTTTACGGTTAAATATCGAAGGGCAACGAATTGACCAGTCGATGCACTCCGCTGCCGTGTGGTAAGGCTTCAGGCCCTTACCGTTGCCGTGAGTAGGCTTCGGCCATTCTATCGGTTTGCCGTCGCGGCGGGCTATGAGGTAGAACCGCTTACGAATTGTAGGCGCACTGTAATCGCACGCCTTGAGTTCGCGATGCTCAACGTTGTAGCCGAGCCCTGACACAAGGCGACCCGCCTCCGTACTGTTCGGGTTAAGTTTTAAAAACTCGCAGGCTTCCGCAAATGCGGGGCTCGCCTTGTCTATGCCTGTAGTGAGCATTGCTATAAAGCCGTTGAAGGTTTCGCCCGCGTGCGCGGGATCGGGTTTAAGTTCGCCGCCCACTTCCTTGAGCGGTCCCCACGTTTGGATTTCGGGCACGTTCTCCATAAAGATTACACGCGGAGCCGACTTCTCAGACATGGCCCAGCGCAAAATCACCCACGACAGGCCGCGTATATTTTTGCTCACAGGCTTTCCGCCCTTTGCCCTTGAAAAATGCTTGCAGTCGGGCGAGAACCAGGCTATACCGACGGGCCTGCCGCCCGTGACCTTTTCGGGATCTATGGCGAACACATCCTCACGGTAATGGGTTGTAAAAGGGTGATTGGCTTCGTGCATGGCGATTGCGTTTTCGTCATGGTTTACCGCTATATCTACAGGAACGCCGAGCGCAAGTTCTATACCCACGCTCGCACCTCCTCCGCCGGCAAAGTTATCTATGATAAGTTCGCGGAGTAAATTATCTCTGTAGGTTTGCAATTTTATTTCTCCTTGATAAAAAACTTTTAATGTACCGCCCTTTTAACCTGCTGGACGATGTCATCGTAATTCTCGTTAGTCCTAATAAAAATACCGCCAAAGAGCCATACCCCTGTCGAACATATATAAAGTATGTTGTTGTAAGGAATACAGTATTTTTCCTCACCTTCGGTCAGGTAGATGAACTTTTCCTGATGTTTCTCATTCGACTCGAATTGAGGCTTATCATATCCGGCATCGAGAACCGCTTCCGCTTCGTCTATGCATCTGCACTCGCCATCGAAAGAGCAGGCCGTACAATCGTTCTGTCCGCATAAAATATGTGCCAATTCTTCTATTTTTGTCTGTTCCATATATTCTCTCATTCGTCTGCCATCTTTCGTAGCGCGGCGTGCTGTATGTAGTGTACCCGCCTTTCGCTTGAATGAATTAACGCCGCTGTTTTATACACGGTCAGGCCGAGCGTGAAGCGATACCGGATAACGGCGTATTCTTCACAATCGAGAAGAGCCAGCCTATTACGGATGTCTTCCTGATCGCGGCGCTGCCTCTCAAGTATGCGCATCAGTTCCGATTGTAGCAAGCTAACTTTATCAGCGTGCTTACTATACCTCGCCTCGACAGTATTATCGCCACTTCCCTGAACGGGGGTCTTACTGTAATCTACCGAACCCACCCCACCCATTTTTATGAGTTCATCGTTGATTGAACGGCGCAGAGTTGCTATAAGTTGCTCCCGCCGAGGTATTTCTTCCAGCGTTTTCTTCACTTCGTTTACCGTCATGACTAATCTCCCCGTTTTTTAAATTTCATTAAATTTAACTCACCGCAAATCGGACACTTTGACAAGTATCGCGTATATATGATTTTTACCGTTTTGCCGCCCTTTTTAATGTCCTTTCGGATAGTGGCATCAACGTGCTTGATGATAGTGTAGTCACCCACATCCACCGATTGTGTTTCTTGTATGATTGCGTTTTTGTCGTCCTTATCCAATTCATACCTGCACCCACAGCCGCACGTTACTACCTCAAAAGGCGGGAGTTGAATTATTTTCATTCTTGATCGCCCTCCTCTTTTTTATAAGCAAATCACATTCGCCGCGCTTACACTTATCTCGTGTGCAATTCAAACAGATGTTTATATTGCGCTCGTCTGGTATTCGCTCGTATGATTTTGACTTTTTATGTTTGGTTGCAGGCAATAACGGCTTAACCGATATTGCTTTTTTACTCACTCTCTTTTTCTTCATCTCTCCCCCTTCCCATATACGCACCACAGCACGGACAGTAATCCGTCATGGTTCTATAAGGTGGCTCTTTGCCGCAATTAGAACATACCGGATAATAACCATCACAGTTAATTATCCAATGTGCTTTACGTTGCGATGCGGTATTTGCCGATTGTTTTGAATTATCCATTATGCTCCTTGTAGCAATCGCATGGTTTTCCGTTAGGAAGATATCCCGTGTCCTTGCATCTATCGCAATAATAATGCACTTGAATATCGAGTCCAAGCTCCGAAAGGCGGGCATCGCGTTTTTGGATAGCCGCATTTAATTCTTTCTCAAGTTCTGCGGCTGCCGCCTCATCTACAGCGGCCGTAAGTCCGACCTTGACTGTGAGTTTGCGCACCTCTGCATCCAATTTCCTAAAGCTATCATCTTTTTCAGCCTCCGATAGCGCTTTACTGGCTGCGCTTTCAGCCTTTAACCGCCTATCTTCATACCATCGGTTGCGTTCTTCAAATTGTCGGCTTATATAATCTTCGTCTTCGAACTTTCCGTTGATTATTTCGTCGTAGTTCGTAAGCACCCAAGCCATGGAAAAATAACCGTTTTTGAGGAAAGATGACCGTTCAAAAGCTACATAAAGCAACTTGTAATCTATTTTGCTGTCATCCTTGCGACCAAGTTGTAATCTTGGATACGCCTCAAAAAAAATAGCTTTATAATCTTTTTTCTTCTCCCCCTCTGGGGGGTTACGGGGGGTTATTTTACTGTTATTTACTCTTACTTGTTTTTCGTCCGACATACTGGGTTTATCGTCCGATTTATTTTGTTTATCGTCCGATTTATTCATTAAATGCAACGCTTTATAATACGGATGAACTTTTGATAATTTCCGCATCGTTGCTTCGCTTAATATCCAATATTTTGGAATGATATTAAACGAGTCAGGCGAACGCTCCACTGTTGCGCTATAGTAAACGCGTTGTGCGCGTTCCGAAGTGATAATTTCGGGATAGAGGTCGCGCTCAAAGAGTCCTTTCGCCACTAAAGCCTCAATCACTTTCGGTATTGCATCCTGTTTAATTGAATATTTTCCGCCGCGCACTCTTTTAAAGATATAGCGTTGGCAGTCGGCACGATCCTGTTCGGTGGAATACGGTATGTAATAGCCCTTCTTCCGATATAGAAGGGTGAGCAATGCAATATAGACATCGTTTGCAATACTCCCGTACTCGATGCGCAGGTCGTCTAAATCATCGTTATCCAGCAAGTCGACGTAGAAGGGAAAGTAATCCAACCCTTCCTTTGTCGGTGCGCCCACGGTTGCCTCCTTATGGATTTTGTTTTAAGTATTTCTGTAATGACTCCATCAATACAGCGTACTGCTCATTTGTTAAGTCGTTAATTTTTATCCGCTCACCCCACTTACCTTCGATAAAAAACTCAACGTCGGCAAGTGTTAACTGGCTCCCTTTGATAAGGTCTTTTACTGCCCCGTATTTATTTACAGGCTTGCCAGGTTTTCCTTTTTGTCCAGCTTGTTTTTGTGCCGGTGGAAGCTGGCCCAGACGAGGGAATGTGCCTTTCTCTGTGCCCTTCTTTTGGCCTGTAGAGCCTGTATTTCTCGCAGGCGGAAGGATGTCAGCTACGGGCGGAGGCGGGCTGACAGGGTCTGCTTGCGCGGGTTGAGGTGAAGGTCTCACGGGTTTGTCCATGCTAAACACCAAGCCTCTTGGAGTACCATAGCGGTATTCCACAATATCAAGCGAGGTGATGCATCTGGCCTGTTCATTGTACTCGATGCGGGAAATCACCCAACTGATACCATATCTCGGCGCAGGCCTCCCCGTACGCTGATTATGCACAAGTTCACAGTCAACCTCGATCTTTGGCGCGGTATATAATTCCCGCGCAATACCCCAGTTAACGGCGGCCCGCTTGAACGCATCGCTCGCTTCGCCCTTCTCTTGCTCTATGTTACTCTCGCTACCACAGTCGTCTTTCCAGACCCACCCATCGTTAAAATGAATTCCTATCGAACAATAGTTGCGGCCCTTGACTTCGTAGTGTTTACGCTGCCAATTTGCCGGGCCTACCGTTATGTCGAGTATGTTCATCACGGCTCTACTGTCCGCGTAGAGCAATAATGATACCTTGTTACGGTCTTCCCGTACCTCATTTACGCGGACAAGTATTTCGTCTGGTTCAAGCAAACGAAATTTTAATTCATCGCTTATTGCCATGTAACCCTCCTTACTTTTTTACGAGGTTTTTGCCTCGTAAATTTTTCTTGAGGCACGGAGCGCAAAGCCAAGCGCTATTCCGTGCCAGAATTTAGTTAACCACTCGCTTTCACCGAAATGGGTTATGTTGTGTCTTACTATTTCGGCTACCATATCCATATCGGCCGATATGGATACAACTGCCGCGCCTTCAGGATACATTATCTTTTTTGTGTCCATTGCTACCACCTAATGCGCTCCCTTCGTCCTCGTTAAGCGCGGCGAATAACTGAAGACTTGTCGTAGGTGCACCGAGTTCGGTCATTGCGAGGGCTATCTTGCCTATCGTCCTGGCCGTCGGTGTTCTCGTATCACCTATCTTGTATAAGTACTTTGTTGATACGCCCATCTGCTGGGCGAGAAGTTTCATAGGAATATCCCGCTGATTCGCATAGTCCAATAACTTCAAGGTATCACCTCCTTTGCCTCGCTATATCGCTCGGCGATTAATTGATTAGTTGATTGCAAAGCAGGGGGAAACGCCGTAACTGTCGTACGCGCCGCTGTAGCTGTAACAGCCACTGTAGTAGACAATGCAGAAAATGTTGGTGTCGCCCGAATAAGGCGACCGCAAGCTCCACCAATCACCGGACTCTCCGTACACCGATTTTACGCGGTTATGCCAGTCTTTGAAGTGATCGTATTGCCTGCCCTCCCCCGCGCTGCTGTAATAGTTTTTGCCGAAGACTTCAATCTCGGAAGGCAAGAACGCTCTGCACAGGCGCTCATCTATTGTTGAGTCGAGGCCGCTATGCGCAGTCTTTTTCTTTACGGGAACTATTCTCGATAAAAGTTCATCTGGAAGATTGTTTACCCATTCTTCATTGAGCCAACGTTCGAGCTGACTCTCTCCTTCGTTCGTCCAACTGTCATTCATGCATTTTTCAATGCCGGGAAGGCAGTCGCGTATGCCGAACGTTATGGTTGCGGTGTTTCCGTCTTCCATAACATCATGGTGCGTACCAAGGACGACAAGACGAAGGACTGTTCCGTCCTTGCAGATTATGTCCTTATAGCCGTCCGCAGTGAGTTCTCCACGGTTTGCCGCATCCACGATGTCGGCGATGCTCATTTTGTTTAAATCCATATTGTTCTCCTTTGGTTTTCGGTGACCCCTTGCGGGGGTTTCGGTCGGTTACCAACCGGCACTCGTCAGACCGAATTAAAGACCGTTTTCACAGTCGTAGTTGTCGTTCTCCGCCTCAAACATTAAGAACGTATCGTCTGTATCCGCACAACTGCCGCTGCACCTGCCATATAAAATGCAATCTTCACAAAGGCTCATTCTTCTACCTCCTCTGTTTCTTCTGCTTGAGGTTTTATGCCACCAAACTCTTGCTGAACCAACCAGTACATGTACTCATTCATTTTTCGTTTCTCCTTTTATTCGATAGGCGCAGTAACGCGCAGGTACTCACTAAACAGCACCCCGCGAATGGTGTCAATACTGTCCTTGCCGTCGCTGCATATCCATAGAATTGCCGAGAGTTCTCTCAAGTACTGGTCGCGGGTTATTTCTTCGGGCGCGTTCTTCGCACGGTCGAAGAACATTTCATATTGCCTGGGTGTGCCGCTCGTGAAATATTGACACCTATTGCAGAACGCGTACAACACGCTCGTGCTGTTCTCCTTGAAGTAGGCGAACTGGCGAGCTTCCCTCTCCAGCGCATTCAGTTTTGCAACTGTCTTTTTTACTTCTTCTTCGTCTGTGCTGTAATTGCCATGAAATTCAATGTTGCCCGAATGCTGCACCTCGTCCTTGTTAATGAGGCGACCAGCAATAAAATGGCGCTGACCGTCAAAGAAGTTGCCGATTACTTTCCATTCGCCATAGTTTGATTGTTTGTTCATTATGCTTCCTCCCAATAATAATTTTCTTCGCATTGAAACTTCGCCTCGCTTAATTTCTGCTTCGGACGAAGTTTAAAGGCTTTTACGCCATTGCTTGAACTGTAACGTGACCAGAAGGTTTTGCCGCTCTGCTCAATGATGAAAACGCCATTCTTACCTTCGGCTTTCCACATACGGTTTTCCGTCTTCTTCCAAACCACTTGTATTCCTCCTAACCTGTCATCGTCAGTACGGGTAGGTCATCTCCCGCAGACCGCTCATGGCGGTTTCGACTATTTAATAAATTTAAGAGTACTGTTGACATACGTTGCACACACGTCGTTCATCGTTAGACAACTTAAGTCATACTTGTTTGTTATGCGGAATATAGCAACAAAGTTATCACCAAACTTAATCAGGTCTTTTGCAAGCTGACGCATGCTTTTATAAAAATAGGACTTACCTAAACACCGAGCAAGGAATTTATATTTTCGCATTTGCTTTCACCACCTTTATATCCTTGACCTTCACGTTGTATCTTTCGTATCCGAGAAGTTGCGCCATGGCGGGCGTGATTCGGTGAATCAGGTCAGCGTACTCAAATACACTATTTTTTACCTTAAGGTGTTTTGCCGCCTCCTCACACACGTGGATTGCAAACGCATCACTCTTGAGTTCGCCCTCCACCGTGTAGGCCGTGAATATTACGATTGCTGTTGCCATTTCTTCTACTGCCTCCTTAATTCCACGTTATCACGTGGTTTTATTATGTGTATATTACCACGTCTTAATGTGGTTGTCAACCATTTTTTTTAAAAATATTGAAAATAAACGTGGTTTTTTATATAATGCAATAAAGGAGGTGTTGTATGGTTACTATAGAACAACTAAAACAACGAAAGAAAGAATTAAGGCTTACAAACGCAGAGGTCGCGCAAAGGGCGAACATGTCCGTTCGCGGTATCGAGGATATTTTTAGTGGTAAAGTAAAAAATCCACGCCTTGACACAATGCAAGCACTTGAGACCGCTTTAGGCTTAAGCGATCAAGTATCTGACGAGGAGCGCCTTGCTGGTGTAGTTGATACAAAACTTGAGCGCATTACAGCGCTCGAAGAAGATATGCTGATTATCTTCCGCGAGGTCGGCGAAAAACTGGGCGAACCCGCGCAAAGGGTTCTTATCACCACCGGCGAAAATTTATTAAAAATCAATAAATAAAAAAGCGGCCAACTCGTTAAAGTTGACCGCGCTATTGAAATTGTCATAATTAGGCACTACCCTTAAAAGTACACCGCTTGCGGTGAATAACTTTTAAGGAGGGCCGTTATGAATACGACCGAAAAAAATTTGATGCTTTTGAGTGCCAAGATCGCACTATTAAGCATGGCAACAACCGATGAGGAGCGCAACCAAATAAAAAACGAGATTGCCTCTTTATCGAAAACTCTATCCCACGAACCCGAACCACGGGAATGGTATCGGCATTTAAAGTTCAACGAAAAGGAGGTCTTTAAAATGCCGACAAGATTTAGAAAAATATTTCGAGTGAACGGATGCACGGCCCACGTGCGCAAAAGGACAAACGGGCGATATAACTGTTCGTACGAAATCCGTTATCGCCGCGACGGGTATAATATCTCCGCATCGGGGCCCACTCTCGAAATTGCAAAAGCAAATTTTATCGAAAAAACAAAAAACCGAGGATGCGGCGAGGTGGCGACGGCTGTTCCCTCAACGGTTATCAAGTTCACAGAGTATTGGCTTGAAAACTTTCATAAACCGAAAGTAGCCGCAAATACTTACGCTTACAGTACGCGAGTTTTTAAGCAGCATATAAAGTCATTTATGTCTGACATAGAACTGCGCAAAGTAACGCCTTTACAAATAAAAGGCCTGCTCGACCGCATGAATGATATTCCTCGCACCCGCGAAGGCGCGTATGGAATTTTAAACCAGGTATTTAAAAGCGCAATAAGCCATGGCATAATACAGTACAATCCGTTGAGCCAACTTTATTACGCAACGCGAGAGCGGGAACACGGCTCTGCCCTCACCGTTCCTGAAGAACAGCAGTTGCTAACCGCCTATGCTGACCCTCATCTTTGCGCTGTGTTCGCACTGATACTCTATACCGGTCTACGACCGTGCGAATATCAAACTGCGGTCATTGACGGTGATTTTGTTGTCGCTCAAAACTGCAAGAGAAAAGGCGGAAAAATGGAATATAAAAAAATTCCGATAACCCCCATGCTCCGCCCTTATTTACCAGATTTGGAATTCCCGCTGCCAACAAACAGGGTCATTACCTTACGTTATAAGAAGGCAATGCCGAACCATAGGCTCTATGATCTGCGTGTTACCTTTAATACGCGTTGTATTGAGTGCGGCGTGGCTGATGATGCCCGAAAAGAATTTATGGGCCACACAGACGGCAAAATCGCGCGAGCGTATACCGACTTAAGTGACGAGTATTTACTGCGCGAGGGGGCAAAATTCAAATATTAAATCGGGGTTTACCCCCATTTACCCCCAAAATTTTAAAAATTTAATAGTTCCTGGTTAACAAAAAGCAATAAAAAAAGAGCCTTTTGGTGTCTTTTTTGCACCAAAAGGCTCAATTTTTTGCGAAGATTGCAGGTTCAAATCCTCTTCTCCGCGCCAGCGGCGCGGCAAAGCGCATTTTAGAAGAAGGCAACTAAGGTTGCCTTCTTTCTTTTTTACGCTTGCCACGCCGCTCTTCGCGCAAATACTACAGTTTTGCGCGAAACTATAGAATTAATTATTGCGCAGTGCGCGAAAGCAAACTCTACCTTGGCAAGCCCATGCTTAAGCAGGGGCACGCCATTGCGAGTTTGCTCCATTTCGGAGTTTTCTCCGTGCAAACACGTCGAAAACTCTTTAGAATACCTGCCTAAAACTGACTCTCTTAACTTTTCCGCTCAAGCGGCTAATCCTCTTTTATACTTGTAGATTTTGTAGCAATTATAATTTTTACACCTTGTCTTTGATTACTTTATATGATATAATCATTTTAAGGTAAATTTCAAAGGGGTTTAATAGGAAAAAGTGTTATGACGAAGAATACGAATGGGAAATTGATGTTAAAGGTTTTCTGCGCGGCGATTCCCCCGAACACTATTGCCGAAACGGCGAAGAAATAGGCGATAAATATACTTGCACATACGGTTGCCCCGTCAATTCTCAAGAGCAGGGTATTTGCTCCAAAGTTATGATGATAATGTTCCCGATTATGGAGGCCATGAGGAGCGGCGGCGACCTGGAAAACATCGGCGGGGACGGCAAATACACAAAAGACGTCGTTTGCCCCGACGGTTGCGTTCTGTTCAGAATGAAAGCTAAAAAATTGGGTAATGAGAACTTCTTCAAAGGCAAGTTTTGGGGCTGACCGAACTAGTATTTAAAAGATTTATGAGCTCAATTGCAGAGATAGAAGAAAGCATATTTGCTTTAGGCGGCGTAAAGCTTGAATACGATAATCTGATTAAAGATGGCGAAAAATATTTTCACGACGCAAATTTTACTGGCAACATTTTACCCCGCTTGTCGCCGTGCGGATTGCTGTATAATTTTACCGGGCAGAAAGTACCTGAAGAGTGTTTTTATGCGTATTATTACATTCCCACGGTCAAGCCGCAAAATTATCAGATGTTTTATAACGACATTAAAGCCGCCGTTCCTAAGGAGGTTTTGCTTTTTCTCGGTTCGCACGACAAGATTACTGCCAATTATATTTGCCCCCTATTCCCTCCATATATTTCCGCCGAAGATTGCGACCAAATAATGTCAAAAATGAACAAATAAATATACACTAAGTTTATTCATAAACCTGCGGCGGGACAAAAAATTCGTCCCGCCGCGGGTAGCTTATTGAAATCAAGCGTCTTAATTTAATAAAGTTATAGTTTAGTCCAATCTATTTCCCGGTTTTTGAAATAATATTCCTTGTCACGCTCACTTACTTCCCGTAAAATCCTGCAGGGATTCCCGACCGCTACAACGTTTGACGGCAAATCCCCGGCAACAACGCTTCCTGCGCCGACAACGACATTGTCGCCCAGCGTTATTCCGGGCAGTATTATCACCCCGGCGCCGATCCAGCAATTTTTTCCGATATGTACGGGCGCATTGTACTGATAGCCCTGTTCACGCAACTCAGGCAAAATGGGATGCCCTGCCGTTGCAACCGTGACATTCGGCCCAAACATAGTATTGTCACCCACATAAATATGAGTGTCATCCACCAAGGTCAGATTAAAATTGGCATAGACATTTTTTCCGAAATGCACGTGCCTGCCGCCGAAATTTGCATGGAGCGGCGGCTCGATATAGCAACCTTCCCCTATTTCTGCAAACATTTGCTTCAACACCGCGGCGCGCTTCTCCTGTTCGAACGGGCGGGTAGCATTGTAATCGTACAGACGCTCCAGGCACTGAAGTTGACGTTCCATTATCTGACTGTCTCCAGGCAGATATAAGTCTCCCGTATGCTGTTTTTCACCGTTATTCACTTTTTTACCTCCACACTGCAGTGATTTTCCCGTTTATTGTAGCACATCATTCTCAACCATTTCAATATATTAAATCAAATTATGCCGTTCAGAATAGAAATTATTTCATAAAAAAAGCAGGGTGTTGCCCTGCTTTTTTTACTATATTAAAAAATAATTAAGAAACCACCCTGATAACGGCCGCAACTTTGGCAACATCCTCACCCTCGTTTATAAGTTTAACGGCCTTGTTGACGTTGTTTTCGTGCGTGATGTGAGTGATAAAAATAAGCGGAACGGTATCTTCGTTTTCCGGCTCCCTCTCCTGCGACATCTGCGCAACAGAAATTCTGCACTTTGCAAAAATAGAAGTGATCTTTGCCAGCACGCCGGGCCTGTCGGTGGCGTTGAGCCTGATGTAATAGGCGCTCTCAAAATTTTCAATAAACTTTGTTGTGGGCGCGGCGTCCTCGGTGTTTTTGAATGTAGAATACTGATAGTTGGTGTGCGTGGCGCAATAGATAATGTCGCCGACGATCGCACTGCCAGTGGGGAGTGCGCCCGCACCACGGCCATACAGCATAACGTCCTCTACGCAGTCACCCGTGATGTAAACGGCGTTGTAGCTGTCGTTTACGCTTGCAAGGGGGTGCGAATTCTTGATGAAAGACGGGTGTACCCTCACCTCTATTCCGTTGTCGCCGTTCTTGCCTATTGCAAGAAGCTTTAAGACATACCCGAACTTTTTGCCGTATTCGATGTCCTTGACGGAGATACCCGTTATGCCCTCCCTGTAAATCTTTGTATAGGGAATTTTGGTATGAAATGCCAGGCTGGAGAGAATAGAGAGTTTATATGTCGCGTCGTAGCCCTCGACGTCGGACGAGGGGTTGGCCTCGGCATAGCCGAGCTTCTGGGCCTCCTTCAAGACATCCTCATAGGCCGCACCTTCGGAGGCCATCTTTGTGAGGATGTAGTTGGTCGTGCCGTTGATTATGCCCATCATCGACAATATTTTATTGCCCTGGAGATTATCTAAAAGCGCGCGGATGACGGGTACGCCGCCCACACAGCTGGCCTCGTAAAAGAGTCCGCAGTGGTTCTTTTTTGCGGCAACTTCAAGCTCGTGGTTATATTTGCAGAACAGTTCCTTGTTGGAGGTAACCACCGACTTGCCCGCCCTGAGGCAATCGAGCACAAACGTCTTTGCAGGCTCTACCCCTCCCATGACCTCGACTACTATGTCGACATCGGGATTGGAGCAGATCTCCTGAATATTTGCTGCAATCTTTTCGGCCTCTATGCCGAGAGCGACCGCTTTGTCGCGGTTGCGCTCCAGAACAGCCTCAACTACAATATCGATTTTGTGGCTCTTCTGGTAAAGTTCGCGGTGTTCCTTTAAAATCTTGTAGGTACCGCCGCCTACGACGCCAAGTCCGAGTATTGCTACGCCGACTTTCTTCATCTCATTCCTCCGTACTGTTCAAATAGTATAAATATTTCAATCCTTCAAGCGTGAGAAGTTTATCCACGTGGTCTATACAGCTTATTTCTTTGGCTATAATCTCCGAAAATCCGCCCGTGGCGATTGTCTTTACGCCTTCGGCCTTCATCTCTTTTTTAATCTTCTTTACAATGTACTCCACCAGGCCGCAGAAGCCGTAAAAGATGCCCGACTGCATATTGGTGACCGTGTTGGTGCCAATGACCTTATCGGGGCGCTCAATCTCCACCCTGGGAAGTTTGGCCGTGCCGTTTACAAGGCTGTCCAGCGAGCCCTTGATACCCGGCGCAATTACGCCGCCGCGGAACTGACACTTATCGTCAACGACATTGAAAGTAGTCGCCGTGCCGAAGTCGATGACGATGAGCGGCGCGCCGTACTTTTTGACGGCGGCTACGTTGTTTACAACCCTGTCGGCCCCCACTTCCTTTGCGTTGTCCACCTTCAGATTCATACCCGTTTTAAGGCCTGAACCCACCACGAGAGGCGTGATTTTGAGATAAGTGTTGCACATCCTCTCCAGTGTGTAATCGAGGGGCGGAACGACGGACGAGATTATACCGCCGGTTATGTCGCGGGGGGAAACGCCGTTATTTTTGAGTATGCTTATGAGCTGTCCGCCGTATTCATCCGAAGTCTTTTTATGCTCGGTAGCCACACGGAAACTGAGAATAAATTTATCGCCTTCGAAGAGGGCGTATTTTATGTTGGTATTGCCAACGTCAAGACAGATTATCATTTATTTTCCTCTTGAAGCTCGCCCTTCCTCCTGGCCTTGCCCGCATAAAACTGCTTTTCCACTACGCGGTATACGGTATGGAGCGCGGGAGCAACGACGAGATTTATCGCCAGTTCGATAAAGAAATTGAATGTGACGAGTCCGACGCAGATGAATACAAAGATGTTCACACCATCGGCATTCATCATATTTATAGTATCGGGCATGCACAGGCAACCGAGAACGAACAGCGCCGTATTTATAACGGGCACAAGCGCCGATGCGACAAAGGTGGCTACATAGCCGTTCTTTTTTGCTATCAGGCGAAACACAAGGCCCGCAACGCCGCCCGCTATCGTAGTTTTAAGCAGGCAGATGAGCGTTGTAACGACGGGGCTGTACGTCCATATCAATACATAAAACGGTGAAATGCCCTGGATTACCTGAATGAGAACGACAACGCCGTTGGCAAAGCCGAGAACCGCGCCCGCCACAGGGCCGAGCGTGAGAGCGCCGAGCACTATGGGAATGAGCGAAAAGTTGAGCGTTACGGCGCCTATCGAAAACGAGCCGCCGAATGCCTGCAGAACAATGACGAGTGCAAGCAGCACGCCGAGCGTCGCAATGTTGCGCGCCGACAAAAGGGATTTGTTTACCTTTTTCATAGAGACCTCCATCGGATTTCATTGAGAATATCCGTAGAAAAAAATGTATTATACTTATAACACGGTCGGAGTTTTAAACAAAATATCCGCCGAAAGTACCTTAATATTATTTGTAAATTATATCATTGATAAACGACGATTGCAAGCGTTTGAGCGGGAAAGTAACATTTTTTCGCGCTTTCAAATATTATTAAGTATAGAGAAAACTGCAGGGCACATAAATTTTTTGAGTACATACCGCCTTGCAGGACATTCACAGGAGGAACTTTATGAATATTTTTTCGCAGTTCGGAGGCTGCAACAGCTGCCTTTGGATACTCATTCTCTTGCTCATAGCCGCAAGCTGTTCCGAAAACGGTCTTGAAAGCGTACTTTCGGGTAGCTGCACCCCCATTCTCATCGCGCTCGTCTACACAATGTGGAAGAACGGCACGCTGAGCAATCTGTTCTGCGGCAACAACAACTGTGGTTGCGGATGCGGTTGCAACTGATAACTTTGCGCAATGCGGCGGTATATAATTTTCCGCGGGAACATTAATTAAAAAAAGCGGGTTGCCTGTGCAACCCGCTTAAACTTTGCTCTGATGTTTAATTATTTTTGCCGTTAAGATAGGCATAGACGGCGCAGATCGTCTTCGAATCTTTGATTGCGCCCGAAGAAATCATGCCAAGCACTTCGCCTTCGGGGACAAAGAGCACATTTAGAAATTCGCCTTCATCGAGATGCTGTCCCACAAATTCGGCCCCGTCGACGAGGTAAATGTGAATGATCTCGTCGGTATAACCGGGCGTGGGATAGATATCCAAAAGGTGACGAAATGAAGTTGCCCTGTAGCCCGTCTCCTCCTCAAGCTCGCGCAGAGCGGCCGCCTGTGCATCCTCGCCCGCATTGAGTTTGCCCGCAGGAATCTCTAAAAGTTCCTCGCCGTAGAGATAGCGGAACTGTTTTACAAGCGCTATCTGGCCGTCTTTGACAAACAGAACGGCCGCGCCGCCCGAATGGCGCACGCATTCGCGCTTTGAGTGCCTGCCGTCGGGCAGTTCCACCTCGTCAACTTCAACTTTAAATATGCGGCCGTCGAAAGCAACGGACGAACTGAGTCTCTTTTCCTTTAAATTCATACAGAGCCCTCGTAGCTTTCGATGCTTTCAAACAGAGTCTGAACACCCGGACTTATAGTGTTGTTATACAAAATATAATAATTATAGCCGTTTACTAGCGAGTTTGCCACATCGAAATTGCGCTCTTTGAGCGCATTATAAATTTCTGTGAGCATCTTAAAGCCCGTCTCCTTGTCATCGGCGGGAATTGCGCTCTCCAGAATATACTGCTTTTCCTGCGCAATCAGAAGATAAATTGCCGATAAAATGTTTGATACTCCGGCTTTGGGAGCAGAAGCAGGCGCCGACGCAGGTTGTTTTGAGGCGGCTTTTGGTGACGCCTGTGCGGGCTCAACCTCGATATATTCGGCAAACGCGCCGCGGATTATATTTTCAAAGGGCGCTATAATACCATCGCAGAAGGCGTGATAACTGCCGTAAAAACTGCCGTCATCCGAAAAATATTTCTGCAAAAACCAGTTGAAATTTATAGAATCCCTGTCTATTTCAACGAGCAGGCAAAAGATAAAGGCAAGCTTATCCTGCGAGGATTGGGGAAGAACGACCACTCCATGGTTGGTAAAGCCGTCGGAGACGTCGACAAGACAGTGACGCTTTGCCGAAAGATAATCAAAATCTTCAGAAACCGACGTGAACAGATCGTAGAGAGTGCGGCTGTTCACTATGGACTTGAGAAGATCTTTAATCTTAGTTGGCGCCATTATGAATTTGCAATTTTTCAGCTCTGTGCATTTATTCAGAAAGTCATTTATCTGCGCGGTTAAATCTTCCATCATACACCCTTGTGTGACATTTTTAAATATTATATCACAAACATTTGCAAAATAAAATATTTTTGAAGCAAATATCTTGATTTTAAATAAAGATTTATGTATAATAACAGTACTTGTCGAAAGACGCGGAATCCAAAAGGCGATGTTATGATAAAATCGGGTGAAACTTCAATAAACAAATTAATAATACTGTTTGTCTTCGACAAAATGGAGAGCGCGCTCTCCGAAAGGACGATAGTTGACATGTGCTCCTCCTCCAACGAGTGGATGGGTTATATGGACTGCGTGAACGTTATACACAAACTGCTTGACGACAATTTTATCTGCATAGTCAACCAGGATGAGGACACCCTATATACGATAACGCCCGACGGCAGAGAAACTTTAGCCAACTTTTATATCAATATCCCCAAGAGCGTGCGCGAAGAAATTTCAATTTTTGTAAAGAAAAACAGCGCAAAATACCGCAACAGACAGGAATGCCGCTCGGACTACTTCCAGAACAAGGACGGCACCTACACTGTATTTTTGAAGATTCTGGCCCCCGTTCAACCCATGCTTGAACTTAAATTTGTAGTTCCAGACAGAAAGACGGCAAATAAAATCTATAAAAAATGGGAAGAAAAAGCCGCAGACGTGTATTCCGTCATCTACGAAAACCTCTGCGATTGATAGATAATATATCTGTAATTTGGTTTATGCCGCACGGCAACCCGATATAAGGAGTTAGTATGTTTACATATCAGACCAAAGGCACCTGTTCGCGCCAGATTTACTTTGAAGTGGATAAGGACAATAAATTGCACAACGTAAAGTTCGTTGGAGGCTGCAGCGGCAACCTGCAGGGCGTAAGCAGATTGGTTGAAGGCAAGGACATAGACGAAGTTGAAAAACTTCTTTCGGGTGTAATCTGCAGAAACAACACCTCCTGCCCCGACCAGCTCTCCAAAGCGATAGCCGCTTATAAACAATCTGTAAACAGCGATTAAAAGACATCATTTTGCCGAGCAATTATCTACAATAAAATGTCACAAAAAAAGAGTCGACAATTTTCGGCTCTTTTTTGTTTGCAGATAAAAACACAGTAGTTACACTATTTAAACAGTATTATGTTTGACATAGTACTGTTTAAATATATCAAAATTGTATATCTTTGAGCACATTATCAAATTGCGACATGGTTTTATCATTTAACTGAAGATAAAAACATCTGCCGCAGTAGCCTCCTTCGGAGAGATATCTTATGATGTTGAACCCGGCGTAATCCTCCTCTACTTTTACGAGCAATTTTTCGAAGGGCATTTCGTTGAACTCGCACCGTCCGTCATATACAAATTCAACCCAGTTACCACTCTTCATTTCCTGTCTGGTCAGCTCATCTAAACTTACGCCGAAGGCAGGCATATCGTACGCATCACATACGAGCTCATTCCAGCCATTTAAAATTTTGGCATACCCCTCTTCACCCTTATAAAATTCATGCGATGAGCCGTCCCTGTAGACCATCACCGAAACACTGTTGTCAAATATCTGAGTAAATTGCATTATTTCCCTCCGAATTATATATTCAGTATAAGTATGCGCGTTGCATGGCATATAATTCGCCATTGCAATGCATCGCCTTTTCTGCAGTATTTATATAAGCACTGCGCAATCAGTTCAATCATTTTTTTATCAAAGTTTTTCTTTGTCAGATAAATTTTAAATATGCGCCGTTTCCCGTGAAACTTAATTTTAAACTTTTGTTCGCATATTTTTATGTTATGAAATGAAAATTATCCTTATTGGGTTCTACGATCTCATTTTAAAAACAAGCGGACAACTTAACATTGTCCGCTTGTTTATATTGATTGAATTAATTTGCTATTTTCTTTTAGTAATTCTATTCAATGTTCAGTTCGCGGATTTTGAGCTCAGGTATTCATCTATTGCCTTTGCCGCAGTTTTGCCTGCGCCCATTGCAAGGATGACAGTTGCGGCGCCCGTTACTGCGTCGCCGCCTGCGTATACGCCCTCTTTCGAGGTCTTACCCGTATCTTCCTCAACAATAATGCCGCCGTGCCTGTTGACGTCGAGGCCCTCGGTTGTATTTTTGATGAGCGGGTTGGGGCTGGTGCCTATGGCCATTATCACACAATCGACGGGAATGACATATTCGCTTCCCGGAATCTCTACGGGACGGCGGCGCCCCTTTTCGTCGGGCTCGCCGAGCCCGCATTTAATGACTTTAATGCCCGTAACAAAGCCGTTTTTGGGGTCGCGGCGGTCGTCAGGATTGTGATGGCCGAGAATTTCAACGGGATTATTGAGAATTTTGAACTCGATACCCTCTTCCTCGGCATGCTCAACCTCTTCTTTTCTTGCGGGGATTTCCTCCATAGACCTGCGGTAGATTATGTATACATGGTCTGCGCCCAACCTCAATGCCGTGCGCGCGGCATCCATTGCAACATTGCCGCCGCCGACTACAGCAACCGTCTTGGCGTGCATTATGGGCGTATGACTGTGCTCGTCATAGGCCTTCATCAGGTTGCTGCGCGTAAGGAACTCGTTAGCAGAGTAAACGCCCTTTAAGCTTTCGCCGGGGATTCCCATAAATCTGGGCAGACCTGCGCCCGAACCGATAAACACAGCTTCATAACCGTCCTCAAAGAGTTCTTCAATGGTCAGCGTCTTGCCTATGACGACGTTTGTCTCGACGTCGACGCCATATTTTTTGAGTGTATCGACTTCCTTCTCAACGATCGATTTGGGCAGTCTAAATTCGGGTATGCCGTAGACAAGTACGCCGCCGGCCAGGTGCAAAGCCTCAAAAACGGTGACCTTGTATCCCTTTTTGGCTAAATCGCCCGCACAGGTCAGCCCCGAAGGGCCCGAACCGATTACGGCAACTTTGTGGCCGTTTGATGCGGGGACGGCAATCTCACCCTTGAAATGTTCATTGTGATAGTCGGCGACAAAGCGCTCAAGCCTGCCGATGCCGACGGGCTCGAACTTTATGCCGAGGGTGCACTTGCTCTCGCACTGGGTCTCCTGAGGGCATACCCTTCCGCAAACTGCGGGAAGAGATGATGAGGCAGATATTATGTTGTACGCGCCCTCGAAATCGCTCTCCTTGACCTTGGAGATAAATTCGGGGATGGAGATGTTTACAGGACAACCCTCCACGCAGGGACGATTCTTGCAATTGAGGCATCTCTGGGCCTCAGCCACGGCAATTTCAGGCGTATAACCGAGGGCAACTTCCTTGAAGTTGTGCGCCCTTACCTGTGCCTCCTGGACGGGCATTTCATGTTTTTTAGGTTGAATGGCCATTATTTCACCTCCTGTCTGAAGAGGTTGCAACTCTCTTCTCTCTCGCGCTTTTCAAAGTCGGAATACATTGTCGAGCGCTCAATAGCTTCGTCGAAATCAACTTCAAAGCCGTTGAAGTCGGGGCCGTCTACACAGGCAAACTTAGTCTGCCCGCCGACAGTGAGTCGGCAACCGCCGCACATACCCGTGCCGTCTATCATTATGGGGTTCATAGAGACGGTTGTGGGAACATTGAAGGGCTTTGTGGTGGCAACGACAAACTTCATCATAATTACGGGGCCGATGGCGATAACCTCGTCGTACCTTTCGCCGCTTTCAAGCGCCTCTTTGAGGGGCAGAGTTACAACGCCATGCCTGCCACAGCTTCCGTCGTCGGTCATAATCGTCAGTTTATCCGAGCAAGCCTTGAACTCATCCTCAAGAATTACCAGGTCTTTGTTTCTGAAGCCTACAATGGAGTGCACTTCGGCTCCGAGTTTATGAAATTCCTGCGCCACAGGTAGAGCGATCGCACAACCTACGCCGCCGCCGACAATGCACACCTTTTTTATGCCGTCAGTCTTTGTGGGACAACCGAGGGGGCCGACAAAGTCCTCTATATATTCGCCCTCATTTTTGGCGTTGAGCGACATCGTCGTTCCCCCCACGACCTGAAAAATGATCTTTACGGTGCCGTTTTCAACGTCGCACCCGGCGATAGTCAGGGGTATTCTTTCGCCGTCTTTATCTACGCGCAAAATTATAAACTGCCCGGCCTTGCCCTTCTTTGCAACGAGCGGAGCGGATATATCCATCATCGTGACGGTGGGATTAAGTACACGTTTCTTAACAATCTTGTACATATTGTCAACACTCCTCTATGATTTTATAAGTTTAACAATGTTTTTTATAAGATATATGGGAAAGGGAGCATTGTATTCCTCGGTAATTCTTACCTCGCATATCACTCCTTCCTGGGTGCGGTTATGCCTGCCGAGCGGCGCAATCACACGATCGCCAGCACCGGCACCTTCAAACGGACAGATATACCAATAGAGCATATCGCATACATTTGGGTCGTCGGGAAAATTTACCCGCACAAAACATAACATATCGTCGTACATACACTTAATTATAATTATTTTTCAGACAAAAATCAATAAAATGAGACTTGCTTTTTGTGCAAGTCTCATTTTATTGACATTAAAGTTTACTGATAATCCACCACGCCTATCCAGCTGCGCAGGAACGCGTCCTCTTCGGGCTTGGCCTTGGTAAGGCGGGAAGCCGCAACGATGGGTATCCACTTCTGTACGTACTGCTTTGCCGTATCAGACTTTTTGCAGTAGAGATTGAGATATTTTTCTGCAAGTTCCTTTTTATTGTCGAGATAGAACGAAAGATACGTTCTTGCAACGTCTGCGGATGAGTTGCCCTGCGTTGCGTGCGACCAGTCAATGATGTAGGGCGTGCCGTCGGCCTTGATTATGATGTTGCAGGGATGGAAGTCGCCATGGCAAAGATTGTAGTGCTTGGGCAGAGCATCAAGGCGTGTGTGCAAATCGTAGCGCGTAGTAGCGTCAAGGTCTGCCTGGCTTATCCTGCCC
>DVNU01000002.1 GCA_018714165.1 Candidatus Coproplasma excrementipullorum
CAATAAATTCCTTTTTGAGGTCTTCAATATAGAGCTTGGAAGCACCCGTTTTGAGAGCCTTCTCTTCAAGGCCTTCAAGCTCGGTCGTCTGTCCGACGTCACCCGAAACGGCTATAACTTCGCAGTTGTCATAATTCTCTTTGAGCCAGGGTATGATAATCGAAGTGTCTAATCCGCCCGAATATGCAAGTACAACTTTTTTAATCTTCTTTTCCATAACTATTTTACCGTAAATTTTAATTATTAAGGGCCTCCGGCCCCAAACCTGAACAATTATACAATATATATCAGACCACAGTCAAGCAAATTGCACGCATAAATAAAAGTTTTTGCGGCAATAAAGTGAATAAATTTTCATTTAAACTTGATATAATTTATAATTATTTAAATATACAATATTTAATGTATAATTATTCAAAATACATTCAGGAATAGCGCCTGGCTATCAAAGCATATCGCTTAAGCTCTTTTTCATCATTTCGGTTTGAGGGGTACACCCTGTCCAAAAGCCTGTGGAACTGCGCAGAATGATTGCGGTGCACGGTATGGCAGAGCTCGTGCGCGATTACAAAGTCTTGCAGTTTCAGGGGCAACATCAGCAATTTATAATTAAAAACTATGTTGTCTCTGGCATCGCAACAGCCCCATCTTCCCTTATACGCCCTGAAGGACACGCTGTTATAGTTAAAGCTGTTCGCTTGGGCAAAAAGTTTGAACCTCTGCAAAAATTGTTCACCGAAGGTGGAAATATAAACTTTTTTAAGCGCACTCAGGCTCCTGACCCTGATCACTCCACCGCCCGCGGCGTTGGTATTGCAGATTTCCAAATCATAAAATTGGCCGCCGACAAGAATTTTTTTATTGGCAATAACATCGGCAAATGTTTCCGTCAGGGCAATATTTTGCTCAATATGTCGTCTGAGCCAATTCCTCTTTTCAAAGAGAAAACCCTCGATTTTTTTATCGGGCGTGCCCACAGGACAGCGCACAACGATTGTGTTATCGTCACAGATTTTTACCGAAATAGAGCGCCTGCGGGAGCGGATTACCTTATAAGTCAGCCCTGCAGGAAAATCAGAGTTCGCCGAAGAGGACATTGAACTGCACCCTCAGCTCGTCACCGGCCCTGCCCTCGACAACCCAGCTGCCATCATCGAGCTTTAAGCGGTAGAAACAAACTTTTTCGCCGCACTTACACTGTTTGATGTAGGAAATCCTGAACTGCTTTACCCATTTTCCCCTGAGATCATCCACAGAAAAGGCGTCCATAAGCAAGTCGGCATACTTGGTATTGTTGGCGTGATTGTAATGGTCGTAATCGGAATACGAAATAATTTTGGAGTAAGTACACTCGCCGCCCTCGGCGCGGGGAATCCTCCAGCTGTTGAATGTCGTTGAACGGAAATCGTTGTACTCAGTTTTAACACCGTCGAAAATCACCGAAGAGGGCAGCATAGCAAAGTTAGCCAGGTCGACAAGACACCACCGCGAAGTGCCGACGCCCACCCTTTCTTTGCCTACAAACAATTCAAAATCACGAAAGACAATGAGATGCTTGGGTTTGATGGGCCAGGTATGAACGGTGAGAACGTCATCGTAATTGACGGGGCGGAAGAGCTCAACATACCAGTTGGAAAGGATAAAACCTATATTTTTTGGTTGAAGTTTTTTATAGCCGAAGCCGAGCTCGTCGGCCGAAAGACAGGCAGACTCCTGCATAACCGCGAGAAAGGACGCGGGACGGACTATATCCCGGAAATCGGCATCCGAATATCGGAAAGCATAATCCCTTGAATGAAGATACATAAAATAATCCTTGCAAAATTCTTTAAATTATCTTTTTAATATCATACCACTTTTTACCATGCAAAGTAAACTGTTTTGATAAAAAAAGATACAATTATGTCTGGCATAGTACCATTTATTTGGCTGATAATATTGACACATAAAGTATTATATGATATAATAAATACAAAATACGGAGGATAACGCCATGAAAGATGATAAAGACTTTGAGGACGAGCACTCCACTGCCGACGACGGCGATGAAAGGGAAAACACAACAGAACCCGCCGAGGATTCATCCAAGGGCGCAATCAGCGCAGACCTTATACGCGGACATATCAATACGATAATACTGCGCACCCTCGATGAACGCGACAAATACGGCTATGAAATAATCAATGAAATTGAAGATAAGTCGCACGGGCAATATACTCTGAAACAGCCCACGCTCTACAGCGCGCTCAAACGCCTTGAAACCCAGGGGTACATAAAGGCCTATTGGAAGACCGACGAAGTTTCTTCGGGCGGCCGCAGAAAGTACTTTACGCTTACCGAACTAGGAAGAGAATATTCGGAGAAGAATCAAGCCGAATGGGAATATTCAAGGACAGTCATCGACTCGCTCATTTCCGACCGTTCTTTCGATTTCTCCCAGCCCGCCCCCACTCCCGTTGATTTCAATATTTTGAAGAAATCTGTTTCAAGGGTATATACCGGAGGCAAAAGTGAAGAGAGCGAAAGCGTTGTTCCGGATGAAAAAAGAGCCAGTCCTGATGTACAGAGTGAATATGCAAAAAAATACGACCAGATAGAAAATTCCCCCGTCAGGAATGAGTACAACAGCCAGACTGTAAGGGACGTTTACGTCGGGAAAGAACCCGAGCAGCAGCCCTCAGAACAGAGCGGCAAAACTGCTGAAGAAGAAAATCAGCCAGCCCGGGCACAGGAACAAACGACGACCCAACCTATGCGCAATGAGGAGACAGTCCAGGCTCAACCCGCACCTGAATCCGCTGCCGCACAGGATACACAACCTGCGCAACAGCAGGATATGCCCTTCCCCCAGCAACCTCAGGGAATACCGTACAATGCCCAACAGCCTATGTACGACGGCGGACAGTACTCTCAGACAGTCAATAACGTTTACGGACAACCTCAAGGCGCATATGGCCCCGTCTATACGGACAGGCAGGTAAATTACTACGGTGATTACTCCCAGCCTTATCCTCCCTACGGCGCCTCATACCCCCAGCAGGGCTATGTACCTGATCCGTACAACAGGACGGCCTATCCCTACCCTCAGCCTCCCGCACAACCCTATCCCCAACAGGAAAACGGCGCAGGAACACAAATTCCCGAACAACCTATAAAGCGCGACCTGTTTGCCACGCAGACGACCCCCGAACAGCCGCGCGATACGCGCACCGAGGAAGAAAAGCGCGCCACGCACGAGAATTTTATCAAGCTGATCTCCGAACAGAACGACAAGGAGCGCGGAATTGTTCCCAATAGCGAGGATATAGACACAGAAAAACTCATCTACACCAACCGTCCCGAAACCGAACGTGACTACAAGAAGCTTGTTAGCAACATATTCAACAAGGCCATCAAACAGAGCGAACCGCCAAAAAATCAGCCCGCACCTCAGGAGGATGAGGTGCAGCCTGAGCAACCTCAGCAGACACAGACCAGCCACGATCAGATTGAGAACGTGCAGAATGTGTACTACTCTTACCCCGCCGACCCCGCAGTCGAAAAAGCCAGGGCAGACGGACTTAAGATAAACACCTCCTCTCCCACGGCCGCACGCGCGAGAGGCTCGCGCGGAACGACGTTCAACAGAGGCGCGGCGATGTTCGCCAGTTCGGTTATAGTTGCCGTAATTCTGCTCATTGAATTTGCCGTGTGCATGGCTCTGATGCAACCTCTCGGCATAGGAATTATGTATCCGATTACACTGTTGATTATCGCCGTGGTTCAGCTCGGCGTATTCGGCACAATGTACGCCTGCGGATTCGGCAGAGGCAGTATACGCCCCGCCAGTCACGGTTACATATCGCTCTGCATAGTGCTGACGATAATAAGCGTGCTCGTAATCTGCCTGGTAAGCTTTTTACTCGACATAAATCTTCAGTCGGCGACAGATATAGCAATAAAAATCATCATCCCCTCTATAACCGCGTTGAATATCACGATATTCGGGGTAAGCTACTACTTCATAAGCAAATAAACTCCCCCGCCGCGCACAATTGTGCGCGGCGGGATTTTGCTATTATAGCATAAAAAATGCCGCGCGGCCGCGCGGCATTTCAATTTTTATTTACTTTGCATATTCAACGGCACGCGATTCACGTATGACGTTGACTTTGATCTGACCGGGATATTCAAGCTCGGCCTCGATCTTCTTCGCAATATCCTTTGCAAGAAACATTGCCTGTGCATCGTCAACCTGTTCGGGCTTGACGATTACGCGCACTTCTCTGCCCGCCTGAATGGCATAGCTCTTGTCCACGCCGCTGAAACCTGAAGCGATGGATTCAAGTTTTTCGAGACGCTTGACGTAATTTGTGCCCGTCTCTCTTCTTGCACCGGGACGCGCGCCCGAAATTGCGTCAGCTGCGGCCACAAGTACAGCCTCTACCGTCTTGGGTTCGCAGTCGCCGTGATGCGCCGCAATGGCGTTGACAACATTTGCGTTTTCCTTGTACTTCTTGGCCAGATCTGCGCCGAGCTGAACGTGCGTGCCCTCCTGCTCGTGGTCGACGGCCTTGCCTATATCGTGCAGAAGACCTGCACGCTTTGCGAGGTTTACGTCGAGGCCGAGTTCGGAGGCCATGAGGCCAGCAAGCTGGGCAACTTCAATGGAATGCTGGTACACATTCTGGCCGTAACTTGTCCTGTACTTTAAGCGGCCGATGAGCTTTATAAGTTCGGGATGCAATCCGAAGATGCCTACCTCGAACATAGCGCTTTCGCCCGCGGCCTTGATCTCCTGGTCAAGTTCCTTTTTGACCTTTTCAACCGTCTCCTCAATCCTTGCGGGATGAATTCTGCCGTCGGCGATCAGTCTTTCAAGGGTGAGCCTTGCAACCTCCCTTCTTATAGGGTCAAACCCTGAAACTATTACAACTTCGGGCGTATCGTCTACGATGAGTTCTATTCCCGTTGCATTTTCAAGCGCACGAATATTTCTGCCCTCGCGGCCGATTATTCTTGCCTTCATATCGTCGCTGGGAAGGGGCACGACAGAGACCGTAATCTCAGATGCATGATCGCTTGCGCATCTCTGTATTGCAAGAGAGATGATTTTCTTGGCCTCGGTTGTGGCCTCGTCTTTCGCCTGCTGTTCTATGTTGCGCACCTGAATGGCCACATCCCTGCGGGTCTCGTCCAGTATTTCGTTGGTGAGAAGCTGTTTTGCCTCATCCTTTGTCAGCTGAGCTACTTTTTCAAGCTCCTCGATCATCAAATCGTGCTGATGATTTATCTTTTCCTGTGTGCGTTTGATCTCCTGTTCCTTATTCTGAAGATCGCGCTTTTGCTTTTCGAGTTCGTCATTTTTTTTCATTAAAGAATCTTCACGCTTGTCGAGGTTGTCCTCTTTTGACTGTAACCTCTGCTCGAGCTTGTTGAGCTCCTTTTTCTTTTCGTTTGATTCTCTTTCAAACTCGTTACGTAATTTTAATTCCTGTTCCTTTGCTTCAAGTATAGCTTCTTTTTTAAGTGCTTTGCATTCTACCGCAGCGTCGTCCACCATCTTCTTGGTGCGCTCCTCAACGGTACCCAACTTTTTATCGGTCGTCTTTTTATAGACGAGCCAACCTACTACGCCGCCGACGGCAAGGAATAGCACTGCCGCAACACAGATGAGCGCAATGCCTAAGCCTAAATCCATCGTCGCAAGAAACAGGGAGCCTAAGTTAAAAATGTGCATTTAAGCCTCCTGATATGATTATTTAAATATATACTAAATCTTATTAAAAGACTATTCTATATCCATATATAATTATATAGCAAGTAGCAATAAAAGTCAATTTATTTGTGAAAATACCTTTATATATGCGGCGCTTTTTTTGAAAGACGGCGATAATTTTGTGATAATATACATGTCTTGCTTTACGCGATAAACACATATGCAGTATATAGATAAAATTCGCGCCGCGGAATTAATTCCGCGGCGCGCGTTATTTTTATTATATATCAAATTGGGACAGCCACAGTGCGACGGAGGCATCTGACGGCATACGCCAGTCGCCGCGCGGCGAAAGCGAGACCGAGCCCACCTTTACGCCGTCGGGTATGCACGAACGCTTGAACTGCTGGGCAAAAAAGCGGCGGTAAAAATTTTTAAGCCATTTATCTATGGTTGCACCGTCAAAATTGCCTTTAAATGCCCTGTGTGCAATATAGCGCACCTTATCGGGAGTAAAGCCCCAGCGCACTGCATAATAGAGAAAAAAGTCGTGCAGAATATACGGACCGACGAGATCCTCCGTCTTCTGTGCAATGTTGCCGCTCTTGTCGGGCGGGAGCAGTTCGGGGCTGATTTCAGTGTTTAAAATGTCCGTGAGCACTTCCTCCGCCTCTCCGCCGAGATTGCCCGCCTCGTACCGGACAAGATGTTTTACAAGCGTTTTAGGCACCGAACAGTTGACGGCGTACATCGACATATGATCACCGTTATATGTGGCCCATCCGAGCGCAAGCTCGCTTAAATCGCCCGTGCCGATTACCAGTCCGCCCGTCTTGTTGGCCAGATCCATTAGTATTAAAGTGCGCGTGCGGGCCTGGGCGTTTTCATATGTCACATCCAGCACGTCGGGGTCATGGCCGATATCTTCAAAGTGTTGCAGTACGCTCTTGGTAATGTCGACAGACTTCGCCGTGGCGCCCAGACACTTAATGAGCTTTAATGAGTTATTGTAAGTCTTGCCCGTTGTGCCGAAGCCGGGCATCGTCACAGCGATAATATCTGATGCGGATTTGCCAAGCTGTTTGAACACGCGGCTGACGACAAGCAGTGCGAGGGCCGAATCAAGCCCTCCTGATATGCCTATGACGGCAGTCTTTGAGTGGGTGTGTTCAAATCGCTTTTTAAGCCCGGAAGCCTGGATAGACAGTATAAGCTCCGTCCGCTCGCGCAGTTTTTCGTCACTTGCGGGAACGAACGGCGTCTGTGGGAAATTACGGTCCGGCTCTCCCCCCTCGGATGCAACAAAATCTATAATTTTATATCCCTCGCCGTCGCCCGCCTCAAAGAAGGTGTTGGCCATTCTTCTGCGCTCGTTGGAGAGCTTGTCAACGTCGATGTCGGCAGTAACCGCGCCGCCCTTGAAGAGTTGGCTTTCAGCCAAAAGAGCGCCGTTTTCGCAGATGAGATTGTGTCCTGCAAACGCCATGTCGGTTGTGCTCTCGCCCTCGCCTGCGTCGCAATAGACATATCCGCAGACGAGCTTTGCCGACTGCATTCTGACTAAATCGCGTCGGTATTCGGCCTTGCCAACCGTCTCGTCGCTGCACGATAGATTGACAATTATATTTGCGCCGGCCTTGGCGTGGTAAATTGAAGGGCTGTCGGGCACCCACAGATCTTCGCAGATCTCTGCCGCAACAGTAACTGAAGGCACGTCAGTGGCTCTGAAGATGAGCTTGGTACCAAAATCAACCGTCTGCCCGCACAGCGTGACAGAGCCGTTTGACTTTTCGGCGGGAGTGAAATGGCGGCGCTCGTAGAACTCGCTGTATGTCGGCAGAAAGCTCTTGGGGACGACACCCAAAATGCGACCGTCGCTTATAACCACGGCACAGTTATACAGCTTATCAAAACAGAGCACGGGCGCGCCGACAAAGACGAGCGCCCTGTTGCCTTGAGTAGACCTGCATATTTCCGCCAGACCCTTCTCCACTCCGTCGGTCAAAGCTCGCTGGTTGAACAGGTCGCCACAGGTGTAGCCGCACACGCAAAGTTCGGGAAAGACTATAACCTGCGCCTCTCCCGCCCTGCTTATCTCCTGTATAATTGTATCTGTATTGAACTGCACATCCGCCACTTTCAGCTTGGGCGTGACGGCGCGCACCTTTATAAAACCGTACATCAGTCTCTGTCTTTCTTAGCTATCGAATCCTTATGCGCCTGTCTGATTTTGGCGTCGAGCTCAGCCATGACTTCGGGATTGTCCTTTAAATAGTCCCTCATCTTCTCGCGGCCGTTGGCAACCTTAGTATCGTTATAGCTGAACCATGCGCCGCTCTTGGTAAGTAAGCCGTACTCCAAACCGAGGTCTATAAGGCACCCCTCCTGCGAGATGCCGTGGCCGTAAATGATATCAAACTCGGCAACCTTGAAGGGAGGCGCAACCTTGTTCTTTACAACCTTGGCCTTTGCCCTGTTACCTATGATTTCGCCGTCATTTTTGAGTGCGTCGGCCTTGCGGATATCGAGGCGTATGGTTGCAAAGTACTTGAGCGCCTTGCCGCCGGGGGTCGTTTCGGGGTTGCCGAACATTACGCCCACCTTTTCGCGCAACTGGTTGATGAACACAACGCATGTCTTGGAGCGGTTTGTTATGGCCGTGAGCTTGCGAAGCGCCTGGGACATCAGGCGGGGGAGCGCACCTACGTGTGCGTCGCCCATATCTCCTTCAATTTCAGCCTTGGGGGTAAGCGCGGCAACGGAGTCGATTATGATTACATCGACGGCGCTGGAGCGCACGAGCGATTCGCAGATATCGAGCGCCTGTTCACCCGTATCAGGCTGGGACACATATAACTCGTCCGTATTGACGCCGAGCGCCTTGGCATATGCCGCGTCGAGAGCGTGCTCCGCATCGATGAACGCCGCAACGCCGCCCATCTTCTGGGCCTCGGCAATTATATGCAGTGCAACGGTGGTTTTACCTGAAGATTCGGGGCCGTATATCTCCATAATTCTGCCGCGGGGAACACCGCCTACGCCGAGGGCAAGGTCGAGGGATAGACAACCCGTGGGAATGACGTCAATTTCGTTGTTGACGCTGACGTCGCCCAGCTTCATTATGGCGCCCTTGCCAAACTGCTTTTCTATCATCGCAATGGTCGAATTGAGAGCTTTTTGTTTTTCTTCGTTCATGTATATTCTCCTGGTTATTTTAGCATTTTATAGGCGAGGAAAAGCGCGTCGTTAATTGCCATACGTGTAATGCTCTCCCTGTCCCCTTTATAGTTGAATTTATAGACCTTTATATTTTCGCGCGTGCCGATTGCAATGTACGCAAGGCCGACGGGCTTGGCCGTATTGTCTGACTTGGGGCCGGCTATTCCCGTAGTTGCTATGGCCGCGTCGCAGTTGCCGGTATTTATAAGGCCCTGAGCCATCTCGAAGGCTGTCTGTTCCGACACGGCGCCGTATTGCTTTAATGTGAGTTCATCTACGCCGAGGCGGGTCATTTTGGACTCGTTTGCGTAGGTATTGAGGCCCTCAAAATAAACTTCAGATACGCCCGGAACGGATACAAGTCTTGATGCAATGCCGCCGCCCGTAAATGATTCCGCAACGGAGATCTTCATTCTGCGAAGCTTTAAAAGATCGTACAGCCTTCGTTCAAGCGAGATGTTCTCCAAGGCATAAATATATTCGCCGAGAGCAGAAACGAGAGTGCGCTGAACACCATCGGCCGTCATCTTGGGCGTATTGCTCGAATAGGAGACCTCTATGGTCTGGTCGCCGAAGTCGTCATAGACGGCAAAGGCCGTATCCCCACCCGCGGCTCTGGCTTTTTCTATGCTTTCATAGATAAGCGCAGCGGGCGCGGAAACACACTTTATATAAAATTTATCGTAGCTTAAACCGTATTTTTTATCAAAAAACTGCACGCACGCTTGCGCAAAAGCCTGCCAGTCGTCAGCCTGTCCAAGGCAGACGGAGATCTGTCCGCTGTTTAAATAAAATCTGCCGTCAAAACTCTGGCCGTAAATTTTTTGCAGGTAATCCTCTATGGCTGCGCGCTGTTCGCCGTTGCAGAGAATGACTGAATTTTCAAAATTTGCCCTGCACTCTCTGAGTTGGTCTGAAATGCCCTTCGAACTGTCGAAGCCGACAAAGGATATCTTATCGAAATAATAACAGGCGGCAGAAAATATACGTATAAGCGAACTCAGACGGTTGTAGTCGATATTTAATTTTTTATTTCTGATTATAACTAAGCAATTAGCCATTAAACCTTGAGCACAGCGATATTTTTTACTATATAGTTTATTCCCGAAATTATCGTAAGTATTGCGGCGACCGCCAACATTATGAGGCCGACGTAGTTGAGCACGCGCACTGCTATTGCCTCCCTGAACAGCTCGTAAAACCCGCCGAATACGAGGAGTAAAATGACAGCAATATCCTGCGTGACTGTTTTGAACTTTCCTATCTTATCTGCGGCAATCACAATACCCGCATCGGCCGCAACCATGCGGAAACCACTGACAATGAGCTCGCGTGCAAAGATGACGACGACACAGCATCCGCCTACGATGAGCGCCCAATCATTTAAGAATACATTAAAAAACTGAGGCTGGGTAAGAATGACTATGAGCGCCGAGGATACTAAAACTTTGTCGGCAATGGGGTCGAGAAACTTGCCGAGGTTGGTGACAAGATTGTATTTGCGGGCAATTTTACCGTCAAGAAGGTCGGTAAACGAGGCCAGCGCAAAGACTGCAAGCGCAACAAAATAGTGACCTGCAAAGTTGAGATAAAAGAAGAGAATAAATACGGGTATCATTATCATGCGGGCAATCGTCAGCTTGTTGGGAAGATTCATTACCCCCTTGCCCGCCGCTATTTTGTAGGCGCGTGAAGATGTATCCACCGCCTTTTTGTTGTCGTTTTCTGCCATTGTTATTCCTCCGTATAATCGGGCGTGCGGCCATAAAGGTCATAATCGCCGCTGTGCGTTATTAATACGTCATAATATCTGCCCTGAACCGCGTCGTGACAATTGAAGTACACCTTGCCGTCGATATCGGGAGCCTGGAAGTACGCTCTTCCGACAAAGCAACCGTTATCATAGTCGATGCCGTCGCACAGAACTTTTACCGTTTTGCCGGCAAAGCCGTTTAAAAATGCGCGGGATACGTCGCTCTGCACACGGTAGAGATTTTTCACCCTTCTGTTCTTGACGGACTGGGCAATCTGTCCCTTCATTTTATACGCTGCCGTATCGGGTTCGCGCGAGTAGGCGAAGAAACCGCAGTTGGCCAGGCCAGCCTCATCCAAAAAGGTGCACAGAGCCTCGTACTCCTCCTCTGTTTCACCGGGGAAACCGCTTATAAAGGTTGAACGGACGGCTATGCCCGGCACCTGCTCTTTGAGCTTGGCGATGAGCGACAGATAGCCCGCCCGCGAGCCCTTGCGGTTCATCAGCTTTAAAATCCTGTCCTCGCTGTGCTGGAGGGGAATGTCGATATACTTTATGACTTTGGGGTTGTCGCAAATTTCGGCGATTAGCTCGTCGTCTATCGCGTCAGGATAGCAATACAAAAGGCGCACACTGCCGATATTTTCAAGCGCGGTCAGCTTTCTTATGAGCGGAACGAGACTGCGCTTGCCGTATAAATCCTCGCCGTAGCGCGTTACATCCTGCGCGACGAGTATGAGTTCGGCGATATCGCCAAGATTTTCAGCTTCCTTTATCAGCTGTTCCTGGGGATAGCTGACATATCTGCCGCGAATTTTAGGTATGAGACAGTAAGTGCAGAAGTTGTTGCAACCGTCGGCAATTTTTAAATACGCGTAATGACAGGGCGTGGTTATCACCCTGTCAGTCGCACAACTGTTATTGCCACAGCCGACAAAGTTGACCCTTTGTCCGTCGTAGGCCTGCTGAAGCGCATCGAAAAACCTGTCGTAATCATTGATGCCGAGGAACACGTCGGCTTCGGTGAGCGCGGGAAAGGTCTCCGCCACATATCTTTGAGGCAGACAGCCCGTGACTACCAGTTTTTCAAGCTTGCCGTTCTGTTTATAGGAGGCACAGTCGATGACAGTCTCTATGGCCTCTTTGCGCGCCGAGTTCAAAAAGGCGCAAGTGTTGACAACCAGCACTTCCGCCTGGCCGATATCGTTGCATATCCGGCAACCGTTGTCACGGATTATAGCCAGCAGTTTTTCGGAATCAACCCTGTTTTTGTCACAGCCGAGCGAAATTACGCCGTATTTTTTGGTTTTGAGATCAGTCATCCACATCACCGTAAATGCGGGTAAATTCATCGAGAGAAAGGAGTACTTTTCTCGGCTTTGAGCCCTCTGACTGAGTTATGTAGTTCATATTTTCCATCCAGTCGATTATTTTGCATGCCTTTACATAGCCTATGGGGAACCGGCGCTGAAGCATAGAAACGGAGGCCTGGTTGCTGGTTACGCAGAACTTAAGAGCCTGTATAAACTTGTCGTCTATCTTTACATCCCCTTCGCCGCCGTCGCCGTCACCACCACCGCCGTCACCGTCATCGGGTTCTTCAACAGTATTGATGAAGTCAGAAACGCTCTGGTCGAAATAGGTCTCGTTGTTCTTTTTTACAAAGTCTGTTACCGCCTGCACTTCGGGAGAATCTATAAAGCAACCCTGTATGCGCGCAAGATCGGGATTCTGAGCCGAGCGGAAATACATATCGCCCGCGCCCAGCAGTTTTTCGGCGCCGCCGATATCGAATATTGTGCGCGAATCGTCAAACGAGTTGACCTTGAAGCCAATGCGCGTGGGCAGATTGGACTTGATGAGGCCCGTAATGCAGTCGACCGAAGGACGCTGAGTTGCGAGAATGAGATGTATTCCACAGGCGCGCGACTTCTGCACGAGGCGGATAATCCTGCTCTCAATGTCCTTCTTGTTCTGCAACATCAAATCGCCGAATTCGTCGAGAATGATGACGATTTTGGGTAATTTCTCCTCACCTTCGGGAAGATGTGCGTTGTATTCGTTTATATTCTTTACGAGCGTGCCCGCCAGCGTCATTTCCTTGAACAGCGCATAGCGGCGCTCCATCTCCTTGATTGCCCAGTTCAAAGCCTTTATCGCCTTGTCAACATCGGAAATGATTTCGTTTACGATGAGGTGGGGCAGACTTTCGTAGGAGATGAACTCCGACTGCTTGGGGTCGACGAGGATAAAGCGCAACTCGTCTGGCCCGTATTTATAGAGCAGGCTGATGATCAGCGAGCTTAAACAGATACTTTTACCTGAACCTGTGGTACCTGCGACGAGCAGGTGGGGCATCTTGGTTATATCGGGACAGTTGGGCTTGCCCTCAACGTTTTTGCCCAGCGCAAAGGTGAGCGTGTTGGGCTTACAGTTAATAAATTCACTGCTGGTCAGCATGCTCTTGAGGCCGACGACGGTGCGTTTGCCGTTGGGCACTTCTATGGATATTGCGCCCTTTGAGTAATTGAGATAGGCAGTGACGTTCTCTTTCATCAAGGCCATTGCAATCGCCTCGCGATAGCGCATAGCGCTCTTTATGTTGGTTCTGTCCTCGATAATGACGTCGTACCTCGTTATCGCGGGGCCGACAATGACATCGGAGATGTGCGCGGCTATCCTGAAGTTTTCAAGCGTTTCAATTATAAGCTTTTTATTTTCCTCTATCTCACCGAGATTGGCGTTGTTGTTTTCGGGATAATCGGCCAGCAGGTCGAGGGTCGGCCGCACATACTTTTTCCATACGTGTTTGGGCTTTTCAGGCTGAGGTTCGGGTTTTTCCTCCGCCTTTTCCTCGCGGAGGGGTTGCAGAGGACGGGCGGGCGTAAGATTTTCCCTGCCCTGGGCAGGCAAACTTTCTCCCCTACCCGATGAGACCCCATTTGTACCGTCGTCGGCGCGCAATCCGCGCGTGCCGAGATCGGGCACATCGTCTGTGAGATAATCGTCGTCATCGCCGTCAAACAGGTTCTCCCGGCTCTCTTCGCGGCGCGAGGAAAGACGAGATGCATCCGGCTTGATGTCATCCGAGATATTAGTATTCGAGGCGCTGAAGATGCTGCGCAGGTCGTTGGGATTGGATTTTTGGTCATCGGCAATGGGCTGTTCGCCTCTGCGCAGGAGACGGGAATAGTCCTCTCCCTCCTCCTCTTTTCCGTCATCGCCCAGACTGTGAACATCATCTGAAAATCCGCTCAGCCGTCCTCCGGATGTCAGCCTGTCGGAACGCGAGACAATGTCATTATTTTCACTGCCTGCCGTCTCGCCGGACTCCCTGGGGGAGAAGTGTATATCCTCCTGATCTTCATTATCTTCTGCCTGCGCGCCAAACAATGACGAGCGACCGCCATCGTCGCGCAAACAGGAAGTTCTGTCGGCGTCGGCACCGTTGCTTTCGGCGGGTTCATCAGTCGAAAAATCGACGGCATTGTCTGATATATCCGTATCGTCGTCAACGGCACGGCGATCTTGCTCATATCCTGTTTGGTCGTAGCCGTTGAAATCATCGCGATAATCGGAGTCGTCATAATAGGCGGCTTCGTTGTCGTAGCTCTCCTCCTCAGGGGCGTAGTCATCCAGACTGCCGACAGGTTTGTCACCATAGATGTATGACGGCGTGGACGGCATCTTCTCTGAACTTTCCACTTCCTCGGAATAGCTTTGGGTGTAGCTTTGGGTATAGGTAGGAGAGCTGTCAACATTCTGCACAGGTTTAACCGCAGGCTGGGCGGGTTGCACGGGCTTTTTGCCCGAAGAGAAACTGCTTAAATAATCGCCCTCGTTGTGGACGGGATGATTGAAATACGAATCATCGTTGAATATCATATTCCTGCGATAGCTCTCCGCGGCAAACTCGTCGTTATCGAATAAAATTTTTCTTCCGAGATTGCGCTGCGAAAATTTGTCCTCGTCCGACTGAACATTTTGTGTCGGCTGAACGTAAGACGGCTCCGAAGGCGCGGATACGGCTGTGCCGAATGGCTGTGCGCCGTATGCCTGGGCAGGAGCAGAATAACCGTATTCGGGGTGAGCGGCATATTCCTGCTGGGGCGTCTGACTATAGTCGGGCCGGGGGACGGGCGCAACGGGATGAAAATTATTTACTATCTGATAATTTTCGTCTACCGTATAGGCATTGTCGTTGATTGCAGGCTGGGCAGTCTGCTCCTCCGCCGCGGCAACAGCCGCAACGTCAGCCTGCTTTTTGCTTTTGGCCTTACCTCCTGCCGCGGCAACGTCGCTCCTTATGACAATGAACGAAAGATAGGCACAGAGCGCAAAGAGGATTGAAAAAATGACATAGGCGCCTACAAATGTAGTTCCGCGGGCGATAGGATAGACGATCACCCCCGAAAGCACGCCGCCGAAAGTGTAGCCCGAATAGCCAACTTCTGCGGCAGTGTAGCACTGCGTCAGGTATGCGCCGTAACTTTCAAGCGAGAAATCACGCGTAGTGACGGCGTGAAAGAGCAGAAAAAACACAGCTATCGTAAGGGCGATCACCGCAACGGTGCGCAGTTTGACGCGCAGAGCTTTTTCAAATACAAGCCACACGCCGAGCGCGGCAAGCGCGGCAACGACAAGATAACAGCCGTAACCGAAGGTGCCATACATAAACGCGCAGATTGCCGCTCCGAGCGACGAAAATACAGTATTGTAAGTAAAAAGAATCAACAGCATGAGCGCGCTGAACAAAAGCAGAGTCATGCCGAGAGTTTCGCGCGTGAAAATATATGAATGTCTGTTGTTATCGTTTTTTTTCTTCACGAAACATACTCCGTTAAGTTATTACTCAATCTAATATATATTATAACATCTGCACGCCGAAAAAACAACAAAATGGCGGCCGAATATTACAAATAGCTGATTTCATTTTTATAAAAAATGAAAGCGCGCCGCCCGACGGGCGGCGCGCACAAATTCTTGAAAATTAAAGCTTTGTTTTGCCTTCTTCTGCCTTGATTATACTTCCTTCGTCGTTCCACGAATACATGGCCCTGATTTCCTTGCCCACCTCTTCGAGCTGGTGCGAGGCCTCAAGGTTGCGCTTTGCGATGAAGTGCGCCCTGCCGTTGTTGTTTTCGGCAATCCACTTGGAGGCAAACGTACCGTCCTGAATCTCTTCGAGAATCTTTTTCATCTCCTTCTTGGTCTCATCGGTGATGAGGCGTTTGCCCGTCTCATAGTCGCCGAACTCGGCCGTGTCGGAAATGGAATATCTCATCATGGAGAAGCCGCCCTTATAGATGAGGTCAACAATGAGTTTCATCTCGTGAATGCATTCAAAATAGGCATTTCTGGGGTCATAACCGGCCTCAACCAGCGTTTCAAAGCCCGCCTTCATGAGCGCGGTAACACCGCCGCAGAGTACGGCCTGTTCACCGAACAGGTCTGTCTCGGTTTCGCACTTGAATGTAGTTTCAAGCACGCCCGCCCTGGCGCCGCCAATTCCTGCGGCGTAGCCCAAAGCTATATCGAGCGCCTTGCCCGTGTAGTCCTGCTCAATTGCGACGAGGCAGGGAACACCCTTGCCCTCCTGATACTCAGAGCGCACGGTGTGGCCGGGGCCCTTGGGAGCGATCATGAACACGTCGATGTTTGCAGGCGGAACTATCTGCTTGAAGTGTATGTTGAAGCCGTGCGCAAACGCAAGCGCCGCGCCGTCCTTAAGGTTGCTCTCTATGCTCTCTTTATATACCTTTGCCTGCCTCTCATCGTTGATGAGCATCATAACTATATCTGCGCGCTTTGCCGCCTCGGCAACGCTGTAAACTTCAAAGCCTGCGGCCTCAGCCTTGGGCCAGGATTTGCCGCCCTCGTGCAGGCCGATGATGACCTTTACTCCGCTGTCGCGCAGGTTGAGCGCGTGGGCATGTCCCTGACTGCCGTAGCCGATTATGGCGACGGTTTTATTTTTTAAAGCGTTGATATCGCAATCAGACTGATAATATATTTTAGCCATTGAAATTTTCCTCCGGGAAATTATATGTATATAATTATAACTTTATAATTTTTCGAAGTCAAGCGATATTAAAAATTATTACAAAAACTTGCATAAAAAATTGCATAAAAATAAATTTTAGTATATAATCATATTCGAAAGCTGTTTAAGGATGAATAATTATGAATAAACTTACCGTGTTGAGAGGACTTTTCAAAAACCCGCTTTTTGCCGCGTTTGACCGCGCAAGTTCGGGGGAAAATCCGGAGGACTTCTATTATCAACTTTACGAAGCAGGGGCTGAGAGCGACTTTTTATGCGAACTATGCCGGCTCATTCTGGTGGATGAAAACGCCTTTTCGCGGGTATGCGCCAAGGGCGAAACACCTTCGGCATATCTGCTGGACGCTTATATCGGCGATTTAAACGAAATATTCAGCGCGTCAAGGACTTTTGAATGCGATGAACACTTCAATCTCGGCACAGGTTTTCCCCCTTTCGATGGCGAGCTTGACGGCGGACAGTGCGCCGAAAACTTAATGCAATTTTACGCAGTCCACGGCTACGGCAAATTTATAAACCACAAGGCCTTTTATTTTGAAAACGGAGAACTGGTGCCCATTGCCGCAAATGCAACTTCGCCCATCCTGCTCCATAAACTCAAGGATTACCAAAGCGAGAAAAAACAGATTGGCGACAATATTTTAAACTTTATATCCGGACTGCCCTACGCCAATATGCTCCTCTACGGCGACAGAGGAACGGGCAAATCGTCGACCATTCACGCAATGCTCAATCAGTACTTCGGCGACGGACTTAGACTGATTGAGGTGGACAGACAAAATCTGTCGGCCATACCCGCCATACGCAGGCTGGTGGCCGACAATCCTCTCAAATTTATAGTGTTCATAGACGACCTTTCGCTTGCCGAAAACGATGAAAAAACCTCTTCACTCAAGGCCGCACTTGAAGGATCGGTATTCGGCGGCACCGACAATGTAATGGTAGTTGCCACAAGTAACCGCAGACACATCGTTAAAGAGAGCTTTGCAGACAGGGAGAATTCCGTGCACCCCTCTGACTCGATTGACGAGCAACTCTCCCTCTCTGACAGATTCGGCCTGACCGTAATGTTTTCGACAACCGACAAGGCGGCCTACCTCTCTATTGTAAGCCAGCTTGCAGACGACAGAGAGCTTAAATGCGACAGGCAGCAGCTCGCCGTCCTTGCCGAGCGCTGGGCGCTGGTCAAAGGCGGCCGTTCACCCAGGCGGGCAAAGCAGTTCACCGACTATGTCTTTGCCTGCGAACAGCGCGGCGTTCCCGTAGATATCTAAACGAGCATATTTTTGACTATCGAACAGATATCGCCCGCGCCGAGCACAAAAACTTTATCTTCTCTCCGCACATCGCGCAGAAAATACATTATATCCCGTTCGCACTCAGCGTAACGGGAATTTTTTATTGCAGAAGAGAGTGTGAGCGCGCTCCCCTCAGCGTCAAAATATTCCCTTGCGGCGAAAGTTTTATAAATCAAAAGCTTATTCACACCCGACAGAACGGATACAAAGTCGCCGAACAGATTTTTTGTGCGGCTGTATGTGTGAGGCTGAAAGATGACGTAAATTTCGCCGCTCGTCACCTCTGCGGCCGTCCTCAGCGCCGCGGCTATCTCGCGCGGGTGGTGCGCATAGTCGGCAATGACTTCGCAACCGTTTATAGTTCCGATTTTTTCGAACCGCCTGGCCACTCCCGAAAATCGGGCCAACCCTTGCTCCACTGCTTCTGGGCGGATTCCCGCCAGCCTTGCGGCGGCCGCGGCCGCAAGAGCGTTGAGTATGTTATGCCTGCCATAGACATTGAGCGACACATTGCACAGCAGACGGCCTCCTTCGCACAGCTCGAACGAGTATTTGCCGCCGGACGCGGATATATTTTTAGCCCTGTAATACGCGCCTTCGTCCACGCCGAAGGTGATATCGCCGCGCACCACGCCGTCCCCGAAGAGAGTGACGCATTTTTTGGAATTGTCCACAAACTGCCTGTACGCCTCAATCAATCCGTCCCTCCCGCTGTAACATTCAAGGTGGTCGGCATCTGTATTCAATATGACCGAAATATCGGGTCTGAGACGGAGAAAATTTTTGTTGTACTCGCAAGCTTCGGTGAGCATAAAGTCGTAACCTGTAATGCGGCAGTTGCCGAAAGCCAGGTCATTTCCGCCTATATGGGCGGTGAATTCCCTGTCTGCACTCGCAAAGATGTGGCTGAGCATACTCACGCAGGTGGTTTTGCCGTGACAGCCTGCCACGGCTATAGTATGTTTGTACTTTTTGCATAGCTCCGCCAGAAATGCGCCGCGCGGAATAATGATCTTGTTGTCCGCCACGGCGCGCCTGAGATGCTGATCGTCGGGCTTGACCGCGTCGGTATAGATAACCACGTCACAGTCGTCAAGGCGGCAATCGTCGCCCGTAAAGTCAACTTGAATGCCGCAGGCGGTCAGATCGCGGGTGTATTCGCTCTCAACCCTGTCGCTTCCGCAGACGCCGTTGCCCATCGAGAGCACTATCTTTGCAAGCGCGCTCATGCTTACGCCGCCTATGCCGACAAAATAGTATTTATGCGTGCCGTTAAACAGATTTATATCCATACTGCATTTTACTTAAAACAAGCAAAAATTATGACGAAGTTTGCAAAATAATGACGAACCGATATGTTTTATGCGTAATTTTTGCACAAAAAATATAATTTAAAACATTATTGTGTTTAGTCACGCTGACAAGCAAAAGGGCGAAGCGCTGTACGGCGCTTCGCCCTTTACTTAGCAAGATTAAATTATTCGTCGCCGCGGCGGCCGAGATTTTTAAGAAGGCGCGCAAACTTGGGAACGCTCTTATCGCTGGGGCGTTCGATAGTCACGTCATCCTGCTGTTTGTTTACATACTGGGGCTGTGCGGGCTGTTGAGCCTGGGGAGGCACCTGAACATATCCGCCCTGCTGGGTATAGACCTGTTGCTGGGGCTGTTGATATACGGGAGGCTGAACGTAGTTCTGCACGGGCGGCTGTTGGGGCTGCTGGGGATAGAGCTGCTGAACAGGCTGTTGAGGCTGGACAGGCTGATGCTGTACAGGTTGCTGAACGGGCTGTTGTACAGCCTGGCGCTGTGCATAGTAAGGGTCGTTATTCAAAGGCATACGCGAAGCATAGTTCTGCTGGGGATAGAGCCTGCCAGCAGTGTACGCTTTCTGCTGATCGTCCTCCTTTTTATTGTCGAAACCGGGGAAGCCGGTGGCGATTACGGTTATTTCAACTTCGTCCTGAACATTGGGGTCAATGCGGGCGCCGAAGATAATGTTGGCAGAAGCGTCTACAACGCCGCGGACAAGTTCTGCCGCGTCGGCAACTTCGTCAAACGTCAGATCTGTGCCGCCGACGACGTTAAGAATGACGCCGCGCGCGCCCTCGATAGTCGTTTCAAGCAAAGGGCAGTTTACCGCAACGCGGACAGCCTCGATAATTCTGTTGTCGCCCTTGGCAACGCCTACGCCGAGGTGGGCAATACCTTTATCCTTGAGCACAGTCTTTACATCTGCAAAGTCGAGATTGATGAGCGCGGGGTTGACGATAAGTTCGGCAATGCCCTTGATGCCCTGCTTCAATATTTCGTCGGCAACGCGGAGCGCCTCCACCATGGGGGTATTCTTCTGAACCACCGTTTTTATCTTGTCGTTGGGAATGATTACAAGGGTATCGACATACTTTTTGAGGTTTTCAAGGCCCTTTACGGTGTTTTCCATCCTCTTCTTGCCTTCGAAAGCGAAGGGTTCGGTGACGACGGCCACTGTGAGAATCTTCATATCCCTTGCAATCTTTGCGATTACCGGAGCGGCGCCGGTACCCGTGCCGCCGCCCATGCCCGCGGTTATGAACAGAAGGTCTGTACCCTTGATGAGCTCGGTTAAAACGTCCTTGCTCTCCTCCGCGGCGGCTCTGCCCACGTCGGGATCGGCGCCGGCGCCGAGGCCCTTGGTAAGCTGTGCGCCTATCTGAACCTTATTTTCGCAGGGGGAAAGCGCGAGAATCTGACTGTCGGTATTAACAACTATGTACTCCGCGCTGTTTATACCGGCTTCGAGCATACGGTTGACGGCGTTATTGCCTGCACCGCCGACGCCGATTACTTTAATTTTTGCTCTGCCGGAAATATTGTTCAATGCCTGATCGTTAAACATTTGTTGACCTCCGTATTAGTGCGCGAATTATAAGCGTTCACGCAAGACGCATTATATTTTAATTTCCGGTCTCTCCGAGAGCCGCGTCAAGCAGGCTGAACAGCGAAGAAAACCTGGGTTTGTCGTAATAGGGAACCTTGGGTGATACAGCGTTTACTGCACAGACAAGACGGTTGGAAAGATGCTCTGCCGTGCCGCGGACGGCGTTTATCGATTCACCAGTGACATAGAGCGGCTTTGCCGCCATATCTCTTTCGGCAAATGACTGTCTGCACTCCTCTATCATCTCACAGATGCCGTCCAGCCCTTCGCGAATAAGGTCGCGGAGCGAAGATGTCGAAAAGCTGTAAACCTTGTCGCCGTATTTAATTTCCTGGACGGAAGTCAGCCTCTCCTTTGCGTTGAGGTTGACGCGCGAAAGAAATTGCGTGGCCACTTCAAAGGGGATTTCAAGCTCCTCCATAAGGAGTGCGGCTATATGACCCGTGCCTACAGAAAAGGACTGACTGAACAAGACGCCGTTTCCGCATGCGACGCTGTAGGTTGAAGAAATGTAGCCCATATCGAATAGCGCCGCGCAGTTATCGCGGATCTGCGGTTCAAGCAGGTACCTCGTCTGGGCGAGCGCCGATGGAATAAACCGCAAACTTATCTGCCCGAATGGCTTAAAGGCGCGTCGCACACACTCGGCAAAGGATTGCTTGCATAAAAACCAGCTTATCTTTGCGCGCAGACTGTCAGACACACAGCCGACAGGATCGATTACCCTACGCTTGTCCGAAAGAACGTAATAGACGGGACTGCTTTCGATTATTGAAAAACCATCCGTCTCTGCGGGTTCGGAAAGCTGCTCGACACTGCGAAGGTGTGAAGATTTTATTCTTTGGGGTGAAGGAAAAGAGATCACGTCGTCGGTGACGCGGGTCTTTAAAAATTCGCCGGGTATGCCAATAAAAAAGCGCGAAAAATTTTCACCTGCCGCCGCAAGCGTGCTTCTGACCACTTCCTGCAATGCGGCAGAAAAGCTGTTGACGTCCAAAAGCTCGCCGTCGGCATAGCCATCGTATGCGCTGCTGTATTTACTTTTGATGATAAAGGTATTGTTTACCCCCCTTTCGCCCACAGCCGCACAAATTTCGGACGAACGAATATCCAACACCGCTACGCTTTTGTTACGCACTTTCCAAGCCTTTTTCCCGCGCGCGGCTCCGCGCACGCATTTATAAGTCTATTATATAATAGTGTTCTGAAAATGTCAACAAAATGACGTAAAAAAGCGGCTCAATTGCACCAATTAAGCCGCTGATTTTTTCTGGTTGCCCCGCAGATATGCTTTAATCACCCCAATTGTCGGTGTAATACGCCGCATACTCGCCCGACGTCCCCGCCGAAAGGGTTACCGCACATATCGCGCCGCGCAGTTTTTCGCTCTCTGAAAGGGTGCAGTACTCGTTATACACCGCCGATATTTTCTGCGCGGAGTACTCCTCGTAATCGTAAATGACTATCTGCAGTCCGCTGTACAGCCTGAAAGTCAGACTTGAGTTTGAAAGTATGGCGTCGTAACCGGTCGTAACGCTCTCTACGAGGTTGCGTATCGAGCCGAAGTTGTCCGCAAAATAGCCGCACATCTGCAAAACGAGGGCTAATTCATCGTCGTCGGCGACCAGCAGAACGTTGGGACTGTCGTCCGCGGGATTGATATTTTCACTGCGCGAGCCCATCGGCCGGCCCTGACTGTCGTAAACATCGTAGCCGCCCGAAGAGTTTGCGCGGCAGTACTGCTCAAGCCTCTCCTTTACGACTATGTTCAGCGTGCAGGGATAGACCTTGTCGTAACTTTCAAGCGTGAGAATATCGCCGCTGACGCACGCGGCAATCTCGCCATCACTCAAAAAGAGCAGGTTTTTGCCCCTGAGTCCTTCGAAATTGTCGACGGTCTGTTCATACTCGCCGTCGCCGCGCTCCGAATAATAGATATACTCAACATTGACATTCCTGATTGAGAGCATTACCCCCGCGCCGATTATTACGGCGATGCAAAAGAGCAGAGTTAATGCAATTGAAGTGATTTTTCTTATGTAACCGTTCATAATTTTCAGATGCCCACGCGCCTTATGCGCGCACCGAGCGAAGAAAGTTTATGTTCGAAGCGGGCATAGCCCCTGTCTATATGCGAAATGTCCAACACTTCGCTTTCGCCCTCGGCCGCCATTGCCGCAACCACTAATGCCGCGCCGCCGCGAAGGTCATGCGCCACGGTAGTCGCACCCTTGAGCTTCTCCACCCCGCGGACGAAGGCGCTCCTGTCGATGACGGTTATGTCCGCCCCCATCTTGCGCAGCTCCGGCACATATTTGAAACGCGTTTCAAACAGATTTTCGGTGACGATGGAGTTGCCCGAACAGATACAGCACAGCGCTGTCATCTGGGCCTGAAGGTCGGTGGGGAATCCCGGATAGGGCTGAGTTTCAATACTTTTGACAGCTACAGGCCGCCTGTCGCTTCTTATAAATATTTTATCATTTTTTGCGCGCAATTTGCAACCGTTTTCCCTAAGTTTGTGCAAAAGTGAGCTGAGATTTTCGGGATTCACACCGTTCAGCTCCACATCTCCGCCACACATTGCCGTTGCAATGAGAAAAGTACCCGCCTCTATGCGGTCGGCGATAGGCTGATAGATGCACCCGCCCAGTTTTTTTACGCCCTCCACCACGACAGAGCCCGACCCAGCACCTCGCACTCTGCCGCCCAGCGCGTTGAGAAAATTTTGCAGATCCTCTATTTCGGGTTCGCGCGCGGCATTCTTGATTACCGTCGTCCCCTCCGCCCTGACTGCGGCCAGCATAATATTTTCGGTGGCGCCCACGCTGGGACAGTCGAGCATTATTTCGTTGCCGGTTAGCTTTTCGCACTCGCAATTGATATAGCCGTTGCTTTCGGTTATTTTGACCCCGAGCCGTTTTAAACCCGTAAGATGCAGATCGACGGGGCGGAGACCTATGTCGCATCCGCCGGGATAGGCTATCTTTGCGCGGCGGAAGCGCGATATGACAGAACCGAGCAAAAAGACAGACGAGCGCAACTCGTGGGCGAGCGCGCGGGGAATTTCGCAGTTGTCGGCTGAGGAACTGTCTATTACTATATCGTTCCCGCAATATACCGCCTTGCAACCGAGACAACCGAGTATCTTTACCATATTGCGCACGTCGGTGATGTCAGGCACGTTGAGCACTGTAACGGGCTCGTCTGTGAGCACAGCCGCGGCCAAAATGGGGAGCACGGAGTTTTTTGCCGTCTGCACCCGAACTCTTCCTTCAAGCCGCCGGCCTCCGCTTATTATGTACTTATCCATATTGACTCCGTATATGTAAAATGCCGAGCAGCCCGAATTGGATTTTTTCAGGCTGCTTTAACACTATTATATGGATTTTTGCTCAAGCTTGTTAATTGTTTGCCGACACGTTGTACAGCACCCCCATTGAGGCCATGGTTATTATGAGCGAAGTGTTGCCGCTGCTTACAAGCGGCAACGGCAGGCCCGTGGGCGGTATGGCGCCGCTTACGACAAGAGCGTTGACTATGACCTGTATACCGTAGACCAGAGTTATTCCCGCCGAAAGCAGATAGCCGAAGGTATCTTTACATCTGCGCGCAATGGCAATGCCCCGCCATATTATGAACAGACAGACGGCGAAAAACACCGCCAGGCCGACAAAGCCCAACTCTTCGCCCATTACCGACATTATGAAGTCGCTCTCGGCAAAGGGCAGAAAGCGATACTTCTGCGTCGAGTTGAAAAGTCCCACCCCGAACCAACCGCCATTTCCCAGCGCATACAGCGATTGAATGAGCTGATACCCCTCATCTCTCGGCGAGGCCCAGGGGTCGATGAATGCGCTCAGTCTCTGGAGCCTGTATGGCTCTAACGCAATCAGAACGGGCACGGCAATTATGCATGGCACGAGCATAAAAGCAAAGGTTTTCAGGTTTGTTCCGCTCAAAAATACCATTGCAAGCATCAGCAGACCGACGCACATGGTTATGGACATATTCGGCTCGATGATTATCAGCACACAGAACAAGACGCCCAGGCCGAGCACGGGAGCGACCCCCTTTATACTGCGCGTCGTGGCATAGTTTTTGGAAAAGTGCGCCGCGGCAAACACGACGAAGGCGTATTTGGCTATCTCCGACGGCTGAATAGTCACGGGGCCAAGGCCTATCCAGCGCGTGGCGCCGTAATTTGTCACCCCCACACCGGGCACGAACACCAGAACGAGGAGCACAATTGCTATGGCCGCCAAGGGAATTTTCAGCTTTATGAGCTTTTTATAGGGTATAAAGGCCGCGGCCGCCATGACTGCCAGCCCGGCGACCGCACCTATGATCTGCTTGTTGACAAAATAGAATTTGTCGCCGTACTGCACCTGGCCGACATACGAACTGGCCGAATAGATCATTATACAACCAAAGACGACCATGCCGCATACACAGATGAGCAGAGGCACATCGCCCGTCTTCTTAGGTTTTTCGAACAACTTACTCATCGGCCATGCCCTGAACAAGCTTTGCAAAGGCCTCACCCCGCTCCTCGTAATTTTTGAACTCGTCAAAACTCGAACTTGCGGGGCTCAGGAGTATGCACTGTCCGCGCAGCGCATAACTTTTGGCCAGAAGCACGGCCTCGCGCATATGCCCGCACAGCGAAAAGGTCATAAATCCGCACGCAAGCGCGGCCTCCAGCAATTTATAACGGTTTTCACCGTAGAACACAGCGTGAATTACGCGGCTGTTTTTGAGCCCTTCAAACAGCGGACTGTAGTCATACCCCTTATCCTTGCCGCCCAAAAGAAGTATTGTGGGCACGGTCATGCTCTCCACCGCCTTTAAGGTCGCATCCACATTGGTGCCCTTGCTGTCGTTTATGTATTCGACGCCGTCAATTTGACAAATTTTCTCTATGCGGTGCTTTACGCCCTTAAACGACAACAACGAGTCGGCCATTTGCTGATAATCGAGGCCGAGGATGCCGCCCACGGCCACGGCCGCAAGCACGTTGCAGAGGTTATGCTCGCCGCCGACAGCCATATCGCCGAATGAAAATAACTTATGTCCTGCATAATAAACTTCCCCGCCGTCGGCATAAGCCCCGTCCACCCTATGCTTTGCCGAAAACCACACCACCTTTGCCCTGGTGTTTGAGGCCATTGCGCGCACGCGCTCGTCGTCGTAGTTGAGCACGGCAAACTCGCTCTCGCGCAGGCCGCGTACAAGTTTGCTCTTGAGGAATACATAGTTCTCCATGTTATAGTGCCTGTTGAGGTGATCGGGCGTAATGTTGGTTATCACGGCAATGTGCGGCCGCAGACCTGAGAGCGTTTCAAGCTGAAATGACGAAATTTCGATGACGGCAAAATCGTCAAAGCCCAGCTTTTCAACCACGTTGAGGGTAGGTTCGCCTATGTTGCCGCAGGCCACGGAACACTTGCCGCAATCGCGGAGCATCTTGTCTATCATGGTCACGGTAGTCGTCTTGCCGTTTGTGCCCGTCACTGCCACGGCTGTTGCGCGGAGATACTGAGCCGCCAGTTCCTCCTCGCCTATTATCAGCTTGCCCATCCTTCTGAAAGTGACGGGCAGAGCATTGTCGATGGGTATTCCGGGACTGAGCACAAGCACGTCGCACTCCCTCACAGCCTCTTCCAGGTCGGATGCGGTCACCTCGGCGGCGCCCGCCTGAACAAGTTCGTCCATAGTTTTGCGAACAGTTTCGTTTACTATGTCGTCATAGAGATATACTTTCGCCCCGCGGGCAAGCAAAAAGCGGGCACTGCTTTCACCCGATCTGGATATGCCCGCCACCAAAAATTTTTGACCTTTGAAATACATTTTACCTCACATAAAAATCAGACAGATTATTCCGACGAGCGAGGTTATTACAAAATACGTATATGAAATTTTACTTTCAGTATAGCCCTTCATCTGGAAATGATGATGAATGGGTGCCATAAGAAATACCCTGCGCTTCGTCCGTTTATAGTATATTACCTGAATTATTACGGATATGCCTGACAGCACAAACATTATTCCCAGCACGGGGATGTAAAGTGTTTTTCCCGAAAAAACGGACAGGCAGGATATCAGCCCGCCGAGCGCGAGCGAACCCGTGTCGCCCATAAATACAGACGCCTTGCTGCAATTGAAAATGAGGAACGCGGCGAGCGCGCCCACGGACGCACCCGCCGCGGCGGCCCCGTTTGGCCACAGCGGCGCGAGCATAATGCCGAGAAATGCCAGATAGGCCGCCGAAGTTCCGCCCGCCAGGCCGTCAAGACCGTCGGTGAGGTTGACACAGTTGACCGTGGCAAGAAAGACGAACAGCACCAGCGGGATAATGCCCCAGCCGATATCCCACTCCAGCCCGCCGCCGAAGGGAATTTTAAGAGCGGTGATACCGTTTACATAGCAATAGACCGCGGCAATGACGGCGATGGACAGCTGAAATATTATCTTCTGATAGGGCTTAAGCCCCTCGTTCTCCCTGCGGTAAATTTTTAAAAAATCGTCCAGAAACCCAACGATTGCAAAACCCGCCGTTATAGCGAGGGTTAGGTTTATTCTGTTGTCGCCAACACCGCAGAAGCACAGCGTGACTATAATTATTGCAGATATAAACGACAACCCGCCCATTGTGGGCGTGCCGCCCTTTGAGGCGTGCTCCTTTACGTAGGATAAGATGTACTGACCCGCTTTGAGTTTTCTTAAAAGGGGCAGAAGCACGGCCATGAATATCAGGGACGCCGCAAAGGACGCGAGTATGCATAAAAGATAATTCACGTTAAATTGTCCAGAATCTTTTTTATAATCGTATTGTCGTTATAGCTGTGTTTTATACCCATTATCTCCTGGTATGTCTCCCCGCCCTTGCCCGCGACGAGAAGTATGTCGCCCTTCTGCAAGAGGTTTATTGCATATTCGGTAGCCATCTCCCTGTCACTTATCGTAACATACGGCGTGCCTACCTTCTGTATGCCGGGCTCTATCTGACTTATTATGTCGTAAGCATCCTCAAACCTGGGGTTATCCGAAGTAACTATTAGAAAGTCGGCGTTGCGCGCGGCGGCCTCGCCCATTATAGGGCGCTTTGTCGCATCGCGGTTGCCGCCGCAACCGAACAGGCAGTAAAGTTTGCCGCCGCACAGCTGTCTGAGACCGCAGAGACACTTTTCCAGGCCATCGGGAGTATGGGCAAAGTAGACAAAGATGCTCCCGCCGTTGTGTTCAGCAACCTTTTCAAGCCTGCCCGCAACACCGCGTAGCCGACCTAATCCTCTGGCTATCGTCTCCAGATTAATGCCGAGCGCCCTCGCGCAGGTGGCAGCGGCCAGAGCGTTGTACACATTGTGCACGGCGGGCATATTTAAGTGAACGTCGTAAAGCTCATCATTGATGTTGATTATAAAATCCGATCCGTCTATGCTCTCGCTAAGATTGACGGCAAAAGTATCAGCGGGGTTTTCCAGCCCGTAGCTGTGCACGTTGGCACATTGCGACATCAATTTTACGCCGAAGGCGTCGTCTGAATTTATAACGGCTATGCCGCATCTCCCCTCGCCGAAGAGCCCGGCTTTTGCTTTGCCGTAGGACTGCATATCGCCGAAAAAGTCAAGGTGATCCTGTGTGAGGTTGGTAAACACGCCCGCCTCGAAGCGCAGACCGTCCACCTTGCCGAAATGGAGCGCGTGGGCCGACACCTCCATAAACACGTACTCTACCCCGCACTCCGCCATGTCGGCAAAGGCAGAATACAGAAATATGGGGTCGGGCGTAGTCAGTTCGGGAGCAATAAATTTTTCGCCATAGGAGATGCCAAGGGTGCCGACGACCGCCGTCTTATATCCTGCGGCGTCAAAAATAGCCTTGAGCATATATGTAGTGGTCGTCTTGCCGTTGGTGCCCGTAACGCCCACTATTTTAAGTTTTTTATCGGGATAGCCGTAAAAGGCGCGTGCGAGCGGCGCCATGGCCGCGCGGCCGTCTTTGACAATTACCTGCGTAACCTGCAGGTCGAGAGGCCTCTGACACACAATGGCGCAGGCACCCTTTTCGCAGGCCTCGGCGGCATAGACGTGGGAATCCACATTTTCGCCCGCATAACAGATAAACAAATCGCCGTCATGCACTTTTCGGCTGTCGGAGCATACGCCCCCGACTTCCACGCGCACTTCGCCCACAATTTTTTCATAGCCGATACAGTCAAGAAGCTGACAGAGTTTCATATATTATTCCCTCATTCAAAAGGTTTTAAGTTTTTAATTGCAATTATATCTTCGAATATACTCTTCGCCACGGGCGCGGCAACCGTACTGCCGTAATACGAACCCTGAGGTTCATCTACAATGATGAGCGCGAGATATTGCGGATCGTCAGACGGAAAGAAGCCCACAAAAGACGACACATACTTGCCGGCGGCTACCGCGCCGTTTTCGTACTTCTGCGCAGTACCAGTCTTGCCTGCAACTTTGTAGCCCTCTATATAGGCGTGTTTGCCGCTGCCCTCCGTTACTACGTCTTCAAGCATTGCGCACAGCATTGACGAGGCCTCGGCGCTTATCGTCTTATTCTTCAGAACGGGCTCATTGCTCTCAACTACAGTACCGTCTGAGGAAACAATACTCTTCAGCAGACGGGGAACGTAGTAGTTGCCGCCATTAACCGCAGAGGCAACAGCGCAGGCAAGTTGCAGACCCGTAACGGCTACAGTCTGGCCGAAGCCTATGCGGGCGAGGTCGCAGTCGCGCACGAGCGACTGCGGCACGAGCATGCCCGACGCTTCGCCCGCAAAATCTATGCCCGTCACATTGCCCAATCCGAATGCCGACAGATATTCGTAGAAAGTGTCGGTGCCCAGCGCTAAGGCTATATCCGTAAAACAGGGGTTGCAGCTGTTGTTGAGAGCCTCGGCCAGCGTCTGGTTGGAGTGTTTGCCGTTGGCGTGGTCAGACCAGCACTTTACGGTAGTGCCGTCTACCGTGCGCGTGCGGCTGCCGTTGAACACATACGTCGGCGAAAACGCCGACTGATTGCCGTTGAGATATTCCTGAATATCGGCTGCGGCCGTCAGCACCTTGAACGTTGAACCCGGCTCGTAGATGTCGCAGACTATCGTATTCCTAGACAGCGCGTCAAGAGTCTGACTGTCGTCGCGGGGAACGTCGTTGAGATCGTATGACGGATAGTTTACCATGGCGAGAATGTCGAAGTTGCCTGGATCGAGGACGATGCACGAGGCGCTCTTTGCACCCGTAGAATTGTACACCTCGCGTATTGCCTGCTCGGCCGCCAGCTGAATTTCCAAGTCTATGGTCAACCTTATGTCGTCACCGTCGACGGCGCTCTTATACACTATCTGCGTGTTCTCTGTCTGGTTGCCAACAATGTCCGTGGTATACATAATTTCGCCGTTCTGTCCGCCCAGAACGGAGTCGTAAATCTTTTCCAGCCCCGAAAGACCGAGGCCGTCGCTCGAAGTAAAACCCAGCACCTGGCACAGTACGTCGCCGTATGAGTACACGCGTGTATTATCTTTTGAATAGTAAATTCCCGGTATATCGCAGGCTATGAGCTCGCCGACCGTCTGCCAGTCGGCCTGCCTTGCTATGGTGACTTCGGACGAGTTTTTGCCCGTAAGTTTTTCGTAAACTTCTCCCTCGTCGAGGCCGAAAATGACCGAAAGGGTCTGAGAAGCATAAGTTTTGTCGGGTATGGCGTTGGGACGCGCAAAGACGCTGTAAGTTGTCAGGTTGCCTGCAAGCAACTGTCCGTTTGCGTCCAAAATGTGCCCGCGCGAAGCCACGACGGGTATCTCCCTGTTCCACTGGTCGGTGGCACGGAGGACAAGTTCGGCGCCCCAGATGACCTGAACATAGAAAAAGCGCACTATTATTATGCAAAAAATAAAGGTTATTGCCAGTATGACTGACAATAACCTCTTTTGTAAAACTGTTATGGAAAATGCGTTTTTATTGAGTTTTTTTATTTTTATAATCTCCTTAAAGAAGAATCAGACCATGCGACAGCGCATACTGGGCGATGTTCTCCATACTCGTGGCCGCCTGAATCTGTGAGTTTACCGCAGACAGCATTTCGCTTGCGGCGGCAACGCCGCTTTCGATGGCGCTGAGTTCGCCGTTGAGCCCGGCTATCACTGCCGAATTTACTATTACGAGCACAAACAATGCAACGACAACGCTTATAAACGTTGCAATTATAATCTTGTCGCGCTTGCCGAGAATGTGGCCCTCGCGCTCTTCAGCCGCCTTGGCCGCATGCCTCTCTTCACTGAGAGTGCGATACTGTATCGTCGTGCTGGTGGGGCGGAGATCATCGCTCTCATCCTCTTCGGCAACGGCGGCAACAGCAGTCTCTTCAACAAACGCGCGGCGCTGGTTTACGGGACTGTCGGCGCGGAAGATATCTGCATCTGCGCGGGCGTTGGTAACCAGGTAGGGCTGTGCAGGCTGGGCGACAGTCCTTGCAACGGTCTGTTCGGCCTGTACTTGCTGGCGCGGCTGGAGAATGCTCTGGCGTGCGGTTCTTTCAGGCTGAATAACTGTCGCACGGCGGTCGACGACGGGCTGTTCCCTCACTTCGGGTTCAACCGTCCTTCCCCTTACCTCGTTTATGTTCAATTCGGGATTGATTAACCTTTTGTAATTTTCCTTTATCTGCGAATTGTGCAGTTCGTCCGCAGACAATTCGGCGGACTGGTTCTGTAAGGTTTGTCTTTCGAGTACGGGGGTTGCGACTGCCATTTTCTTTCACTCCTTATCGCATATTTTTTCTAAATTTTTTGCGCTATGCGCAACTTTGCGCTCTTTGAGCGCGAATTTATCGCCATTTCCTTTAATGTGGAGGTTACGGGTTTTTTTGTTAAAATTTCTATTTCCTTTTTCTTGCCGCATACGCAGACGGGAAGCGTCTTGGGACAGACGCAGTCGGCTTCAAGCTGATTGAACGCCTGTTTTACAATTCTGTCCTCCAGGGAATGGAAGGTCAGAATGGCTATCCTGCCGCCGCTTTTAAGTCTCCGGGTAAGACCTGTCACGCACTCATACAGTCCGTCAAGTTCGCCATTTACGGCAATCCTTACGGCCTGAAAGCTCTTGCGCGCCGCAGGGCCGTTCTGCTGATATTTTTTTGGTATGCTGCTCTCTATTATTTCCACGAATTCGCCGCACGTTTTGATCGGGTTTTTGCTTCGTCTTTCGACGACGTTTGCGGCAATCTGCGAAGAGAACCTCTCCTCCCCGTAGACTTTTAAAATCCGGGCTATTTCCTGTTGGGGGTATGTATTGAGGATTATTTCGGCGGTCAGCGGGTTCGACCTGTCCATCCTCATGTCGAGCGGAGCGTCCTTTTTCATATAGGCGAATCCCCTGTCCTCGGTATCCAGCTGATGGCTAGACACTCCGAAATCGAGAAGAACTCCGTCCAGCAGGTCTACACCTGCCTGTTCAAACACCTGCCCGTAATTTTTGTAGTTCGATTTGTAAATTTCAAAGCGGCCCTTGAAGGGACTGAGCTTTTGCGTAGCCGCCGCTATCGCTTCGTCGTCAAGATCCGTGGCTATCAGCCTGCCGCTTGGGGACGATCTTTTGAGTATCTCGTAGGAATGATTTCCTCCGCCGATCGTGCCGTCGAAGTAAATTCCTCCGTCATGGACATCCAGCCCCTCCATGCACTCTTCGAGCATTACGGGGATATGCGAAAAGATTGCCATTATATTCCCAGCTGCGAGAACAGCTTGTCGTAGTCGGTTTCCATATCGGCGGTATACTCTTCGTAGATGCGTCTGTTCCAGATCTCTATTCGGTTGACGGCGCCGCAGATGACTAGGTCTTTGTCGTCCTTGCCGAGCTGGGCGTGCCGCCTGAATTCGGGGCTCAGAACTATTCTGCCCTGATTATCCTCCTCCACCTGCACGCACGTTCTGGCGAACATCCTCACGCGCTTCTGAGCTTCGAGGTCGGATATCTTTGTGGCGCCAAGTTCTTCGAGATACTGCTGCATTCTCTCCTTGGTGAAAACGAAAATGCAGTGATTTGTGCCGTAGGCAAAGTAATATTCTTCGCCAAGATCTTTTTTGAGCCTGGCGGGGATACGTATTCTGTTTTTAGCATCCAGCTGGTGGAAATACTCTCCCGTGAACATTGCCATACAAAGTACCTTGTAAAAACTTAAGTGATTTAATAATAGCATATAGTTTGCCCACTGTCAACCACCAAAGGCAAATTTTTTAAAAAAATTGCAAGAAATTTTTAAAATAGCAAATTTAAACATCAAAACTTTTGTTTGATTTACCGCAGATTAATTCTTAAATTTGGCGATTTTTTTGAAAATCCCCTCTAAAAAAGCTAATTTTTTGTTTATATAAACTATTATTTTGTAAATTCCCTAAAAGTAGTCGCAGGTGGTCAGCTATCCCTAAAATTCCATCAAAAATGGCGCATCCGTAGTGCTTTGCAATGACCTCTTCGGCAAAGACATAGTGCGTGCAACCCAGCACCACGCTGGAGGGGTGGCGGGCAGGCAAAAGACATGAAAGGTCAAAGTCAGGGTAATCGCATATATTCCCGTCTATATACGCGGCCAGATGTGGGCAGGCACGAACAGGTTGAGCCCTCCTATTCCGCTGTCGAACACGCATACGGGGCACCCTTCGGCATCTTAACTGTACATATAATTATTAATATTAGGAGCGCAAAAAATATATTAAAAAAATTGTAAAAGCGCGCAAAAACAGTTTACAAGAGTGTAAATTTGTGATAGAATTACTCAAGATTATTAGTTGAATATAATTTTCCAAAAGGAGAGACTGAAAGTGCCTAATATTAAATCTGCAAAGAAGCGTACTTTGGTAATCGAGAAGAAAACCGCCCAGAACAAGATGATCAAGTCTGAAGTAAAGACCGCCATCAAGAAACTGCTTGCGGCTATCGAATCGGGCGATAAGGCTTCTGCAACCGAAATGTTCCCCGGTGTATGCTCGCTGTTAGACAGCGCGGTAAGCAAGGGTGTGTATAAGAAAAACACGGTTGCAAACAAAAAATCCGGCCTTGCAAAAAAACTCAACGCAATGGACTGAAACCAAAAACTGCTTTAAAAGGCGGACGTGATCGTCCGCCTTATTTACGTGCAAAAATAAAATATTGCCTTTGACATCCGGCAATATTTAAACCGGGCGCCATCCGCAATGCGGATGGCGCCCGGTTTTTATCCTTATTCCTCCTCTTCGCTGCAATGTGGTAAATATCTGGTAATTATTTACATTTTGTGAAACATATGTGATAAATACTTACATATCCGACATAATTTAATTATTTTTTCAAAGTGTTTGACACTTCGGCACACGACCGCTATAATCATAATCGGTTTGTTTTTACTAAACTTTTTGTTTAATAATTCTAACCGTTTAGAAAAAGTAAACACGGTGTTTACTGTAAGGGGTATATAATATTATGGATATAGGAGCCAAAATTAAGGCCCTGCGTCTACAGCTCAATCTTTCCCAGGCCGAGCTTGCCGACAGGTGTGAGCTGACAAAAGGCTACATTTCACAACTTGAAAACGACGTCACCTCCCCCTCCATAGCCACCTTAAAGGACATTCTCGCCGCTCTCGGCACAGACCTTGCGGAGTTTTTCAAAAAGGAAGACGATGAGCGCGTAGTCTTTTCGGCAGACGACTTCATTGAAAAGCGCGAGGACGGTATGCTTTTGAAGTGGATAATCCCCAATGCGCAGAAGAATGAAATGGAGCCCGTGCTTGTCGAACTGATGGCGGGTGCCTCCACCTCGCTCGATTTCCCGCACGACGGCGAAGAATTCGGCTACGTGCTGGAGGGACGCGTGCGCGTGGAGCTGGGCAAACATAACTATGTATGTAAAAAGGGCGAAACCTTTTACTATACCGCGGACAAATCCCACAGGATTACCAACTGCGGAAAGAGCAACGCTAAATTTTTGTGGATTTCCACACCGCCAAACTTTTAAGGAGAGAAAAAGCTATGACAAACCAGAACATTATTGAGCTTATCGACGTGAGAAAGGTGTTTGACGACGAGACGATTGCCGTTGACAACTTCAATCTTCAGGTCAAAAAGGGCGAATTCGTCACTTTCCTCGGCCCGTCGGGCTGTGGCAAGACGACCACCCTGCGCATGATTGCAGGGTTCGATCTGCCCACTTCGGGCAAGATTTTGTTGAACGGCGAGGATATTTCCAACCTGCCGCCCAACAAGCGCCCCGTTAACACTGTATTCCAGAAATACGCCCTCTTCCCCCATCTGAACGTATACGAAAACATAGCTTTCGGTCTGCGCCTCAAGAGGGTGGAAAACACCTACAAGAACGACGCGGGCGATTCATACGTAAAGAAGGAGCGCCTTACAAAGAAGGAGATTGACGCTAAAGTTAAGAAGGCGCTGGAGATGGTTGACCTCGAAGGCTTTGAAAAGAGGGGCGTAAACACTCTCTCCGGCGGTCAGCAGCAGAGGGTTGCCATAGCAAGGGCCATTGTCAACGAACCTGAAATCCTTCTTTTGGACGAGCCCTTGGGCGCGCTCGACTTAAAGATGCGCAAGGAGATGCAGATTGAACTCAAAAATATGCACCGCCGCCTGGGAATAACCTTCATCTACGTCACACACGACCAGGAAGAGGCGCTGACGATGTCCGATAAAATCGTTGTAATAAACGACGGCGACATTCAGCAGATAGGCACCCCCACCGAGATCTACAACGAGCCCGTGAATACATTCGTTGCCGACTTCATCGGCGAGAGCAACATATTCAACGGCGCCGTGGTGGGCAAATACCGGGTGAGATTCTGCGGCGCTACATTTGAGTGCGTTGACGACTTTGAAATCAACCAGCTTGTAGACGTTGTAGTCAGACCCGAAGACATAATAATCTGCAAGCCCGGCGAAGGCCAGCTCAAGGGTAAAGTTACATCCACCGTCTTCAAGGGAGTACACTACGAAATTACCGTTGAAGTCGGCAGGTTCGAGATAGTCATTCAGTCTACAGCCTACGCCGAGCCCGGCACCGTAATCGGCATGAGGATTGAACCCGACGGCATTCATCTGATGAAACCCGTATACACCATAAACCGCTTCGATGGCACAATAACCAAAAACAACACGGTTGAATTCGGCGACGGCGAATTTGAATGCGACGTAACCACACTCTACCCCGGCTCCCGCCTCGACGAGGACGGCTACCTCATAACGGCCAAAGGCGAAAAACTCGATCTTACGGGCGTAAAGGTCAACGTTGAGGTCGACACTCACGACATAACCATGAGCGACGACGAGGACGAAGGCGGTGCAAAGGGCACCATAATTTCGATGATATACAAAGGCGACCACTACCGCTATATCGTCAGGACAGAGGAGAATGAAGAGGATTATGTGCTCTCCTGCCCCGACATGTGGAACACGGACGACTTTGTAAGCCTTGTTATTCCCAAGGAAAAGATAAAGCTTACGCTTAAACCTGCAGCGGAGAATGACTGAAATGAAACTGCGCTTTAACAGAAAACAGCTATGCATACCTTACGCGGCTTTTTTGATACTCTTCGTCATAGTGCCGCTTCTGGTAATTATCTACTACGCCTTCACAAACGGCGAAGGGAAATTCACCTTCGCCAACCTCGTATCCTTCTTTTCGAGCACCAACACGATAGGCACACTCATCTACAGCTTTGCCCTGGCAATAACTACAACGCTGGTCTGTCTGCTCATTGCCTACCCCACCGCCTACATTCTGGCCCGTTCGAACTTCAAGAAAAAATATGTGCTTTTGCTCCTCTTCATCATGCCGATGTGGATCAACTTCACCCTTCGCATCACAGCGCTCAAGGAGATCCTGACGGCAATAGAGCGCAACATCTCAGCCTATCCCTTCCTCAACTCTGTGATAGGCATGACGTATGACTTCCTGCCCTTTATGATACTGCCCCTGTACACCTCGCTCTTAAAGCTCGACAAGAGCCTTATGGAAGCCGCGCAGGATCTGGGTGCAAGCAAGTTCAGAGTATTTTTGAGGATTACGCTTCCGCTCTCTGTGCCCGGCATAATTTCGGGCGTAACGATGGTGCTGTTACCCTCGATGACCAACTACGTTGTTTTAGATATGCTCTACAACTCCACTTACATCATGGGCAGTCTGATAGGCAGTTACTTCAACGCCTACGACTGGAACAACGGTTCGATGATCTCGTTGATACTTCTCGTGATAATCTTTATAGTAACTTTGGTTACCAACCGCTTCAGCGATAAGGACGATAACAGCGGCAGAGAGGTGATATTATGAAGAAAATTGCTCCTATTTTATGGCTTTGCATAGTACTATGTTTCATATACATCCCCATTTTAATGCTTGCTGTGTACTCCTTTACGGATGCGACAATCGTCGGAGGGGGGATAAACGCCTTCTCATTTGACAACTACATCAACCTGTTTGCAAATGAGGAACTACGTGATATGATAATCGGAACTGTAGTTCTCGCCCTCGTCTCAGCGGCGATTGCCACCATTCTTGGTACGCTGGGCGCAATCGGCGGATTCTATTCCAAAAAGCTGAGCAAGAGACTGCTCCACTCCGCCAATCAGATTCCCGTTGTCAATGCAGACATCGTCACCGGTTTTTCGATATGTGTGCTCCTCATTGTCCTTCTGGGCGTAAATAAGGACACCTTCGTCCCCCTCGGCGTCGGCCACGTAGTGCTCTGCGCGCCCTTCGCATACCTCTCTGTTTTGCCCAAACTCAAGCAGATGGACAACAACCTTTACGAGGCGGCATTAGACCTCGGCGCAACACCCGCGCAGGCGCTCTTCAGAGTCGTTCTGCCCCAGCTGATACCCGGAATTGTTTCGGGATTCATGCTGGCTGTAACGCTGTCTCTCGACGACTATTTTATAACCACCTACACCAAACCCTCAACATTCGATACGATAAGCACCTATGTCGTCAATGCTACTAAGGGCGGACAGACGGAGATTAAGACGGCTCTGTGGGCGCTGTCCACCCTTATCTTCCTCATCGTCGTTGTGGTGGTGATCGTGATGAACGTAACCTCTTCCAAAAAGAAAGCGGAGGTAAACAATGAAAAAATTTAAAAGAATGATGTGTGTGGGCGCCGCAATTTCGCTGGCGGCCTGCTCCACCCTCACTCTGTTCGGGTGCTCTGCAGAGAGCGACGTCATAACCCTCCGCGTGGCAAACTGGGAGGAATACATCGACCTCGGCGACTGGGGCGAGGATGAGTTTATAGATATCGACAATGAATATTCTGAGGACGGCGGCGTGTTCGGAGAAAATTCAATGGTAGACGACTTTGTGGAATGGTTCAACGCCAACCACGATTACGAAGTCGAGGTTGAATACTCGACATTCGGCACCAATGAAGATTTGTACAACCGTCTCTCACTCGGCGACGTCTACGACCTCGTGTGCCCCTCCGACTACATGATCGAAAAACTGCTCAACGAGGGTGAGCTTGAGCCTTACTCCGAAACCTTCCTCGATACTTCCATAGAGGAAAACTACTATGTAAATAACGCGTCGACCTATATCACTGACATCTTCGACAACTACATGGACGGCAGCGGCAAGACATGGAACGGGTATGCGGCCTGCTATATGTGGGGCACGACGGGTATCGTATATAATACCGACAAAGTAGACGAGGCTGCCGTTTCGACCTGGGAAATCCTGAGGGATACCGATTATAACCGCCAGGTGACCATAAAGGACAACGTGCGCGACGCGTATTTTGCAACCCTCGGCATAATCCACGGCGATGAATTGCGCGAGGGCGTGAGCGACGAAAGGCGTAGCGATCTCTTGAACGACACGTCGGACGAGACCATCGCAGCCGCAGAGGATATGCTCAAGGAGATAAAGGAAAATGTCTATTCCTTCGAGACTGACAGCGGCAAAGCAGACATGGTCACCGGCAAGGTACTTGCAAACTATCAGTGGTCGGGCGACGCCGTCTATATAATGGATGAAGCCGAGGGCGACGAACTCAACCCCACAGAGCTTTGGTATTCCGTACCCAACGAATGTACCAACCTCTGGTTCGACGGCTGGGT
>DVNU01000017.1 GCA_018714165.1 Candidatus Coproplasma excrementipullorum
TTGAAAAAATGCGCGCGAAATATTCTAATCAATGTACTCTTATATATTAGTATTATAACAAACCATAATGCAAACTGCAAGTAATTTTGTAAATTTTAGGACTGCTTTCCATTTGTTGCAATTATTGACAAAATCATTTATGTATTCAAATATTATATTGTTCATTGATTAGAATAATTTATGAACTTTTTGCCTATAGCAGTTTTCCAAGCCTGTTCATCATATTAGCTTTGTGCTCCATGAGGGAATGAGCGTAACGGTTGAGTGTTACCGTGGGATTTTTGTGCCCCAGTATCTCCGACAGAGTTTTTACGTCCATGCCGCACTCGAGGGCGCGCGTCGCAAAGGTGTGCCGCAAAGCGTGAAAACATCTGTGAGGTATTTTAAGTTTTTTGAGAAGCAGTTCAAAGCTTCGCTGGTAGGAACGAACCGACACTGCGCGCCCGTTCGCCGATACCACGAAAGGCGAACTGCTCTTTTTCTTTACGTCTTTCAGCACGGGCAGCAACTGTTTAGGCAACGGAATCTCCCGACGGGACGCGGGAGTTTTCGGTTCATCTATAACAAGCCCGCCCCTCCCGTCGTGGCAGGACTTTGAAACCGAGAGAACGCCTTTTGCAAAATCGATGTCGTCCCATTGCAGAGCGATGAGCTCGCCTATGCGCAGTCCGCTGTACAAACAAAGGATAATGCCGTACATTTTCAGCTTGTGCCCCTGCCGCACGGACTGTTCAATCTGCTTCTGTTCGGCAAGAGTAAAACATTCCACAGGCTTTTCCATATGTTTCGGCCGCTTAATCTTATCGGCCTCATATTCGGGCACGATTCCGAGGAGATGCGCCGTGCGCAAAGAGTTCTGCATTACGGATATAACGGCGTTCACGCTGTTTGCCGAAAGACCTTTGCCGGTTTTTCTGTTACCGGTTTGCAAAAGTCCTGTTATAAAACGCTGCATTATAAGCGGAGACAGGCAATCGAGCGCAACGTCTCCTATCTCCTGACTTATATGTTGTTCCACTATGAGCTTGTACCGCTCGTAAGTCCGCGTTTTAACCGACAGCCGCACATAATTTTCGAGCCATTGAAAGAGCCAGTCTATATACTTCATACTTTCGCCACCCGCGCAACGGCTACAAAATTCAAATAAATATATTCTGTATACAACATAGTTAAAAACCTCCTAAAAAAATTATGTTCCGCCACGGCAGCCGCCGTGGCGGGACACTGCAAAAATAAAAAAAATTTAAATATTTTTATTTTTTAATACCGATAATTTATCCTCCTTGCACGATAATTATTTCCAAACCGCACGAATAAACACAACCGAATTCAAAAGCCCCGTAACGCCCGTGCCGCCAGTAAAATAATAACATAAATCGCGCATAGTATGCTGCCTATCGCACAAATAAAAAAACGGCAGATTGAAATTCAACCAACCGTTTCTTCTTAATATTTAAAAAAAATTATAAAAATAAATCAGATTACAAAAAAATATAATAATTCAAATCAGCCTTTCCCGCCGCATGCAAAAAGTTCTATTGTCTGTTTATTTACTCTTCGCCTAACCGACAAAAGCAATATTCCCACAGGCGAGGAGTATACGAAAATACCTGAGGCAAATACACAAATATCTCCCATAAAAAATCCTCCTTTAATCAGCCGAACAATTTACCGCCTTATGCGGCGAGTCCGAGTCCGGCTATCCATTCGGAAACAAGTGTCTGCGCGTTGGCAAGATTTCTGCTTGTGAAGTGCAGGTTTTCAATTATATTGATTGAGGTATATTCCCGTGCCAATGCATTGAAAGCGGCGTTGCCGGAGCTTGATACGCCGGTTGAAAAGGTGTACACGTCCTTGCCCGTAAAATCATAACTTTCGATAAAGGTCTGAATAATTCTGGGGGCAATTCCGTGCCAGATGGGATGACCTATGAACACCGTATCATACCGTGCAAAATCCGCAACCGCACCTGCAATTTCGGGGCGGCAACTCTCGTCGTCCTGCTCCATGTCTGCTCTGCCGCCCGTGTAGTATTCAAGGTCTTCCTCGGTATATGGGTCTGCCGCCTCAATCTCCCAAAGCGTGCCGCCCGTAGCCTGCGAAATATACTCCGCCACACCCTCGGTATTGCCCGTCGCGGAGAAATACACCACCAGAATTTCGCCCGTAGCCTGCGGAATATCCGCCGAATACTCAACCATAACTTCGCGGTTGCCGTAGTTCCACATATCGGTCATCTCTATGGCACTCCAATGCCCCTCAGTTCCCGCATACAGAATAGTGGTTATAGTGCTGTCGGCAATGAAGTAGTTGCCGATACTTTCAATACTCGCAGGTATATAGAGCTGAGTTATGCCGATTGCCCTGCGGAACGCCGCCTGAGCTATCGAAGTTACGCTTTCGGGCACGACCGGGTTATTTACGCCGCGTATAAGCATATTCGTTGCATTTTCTATGAGGTGTCCGTTCTCCGCACGATAGACGGTATTGCCCGCCGCTACGGTAAACCCCCTTAACGAGCCGCAATTATTGAACACATTGTCGCCTAGGCTCGTCATTCCCGCGGGGATATAAAAACTTCCGAGCGAAGAACAGCCCGAAAATGCGTTGTTTCCTATCGCCGTCAGACTGCTGTTTGCTGAAATTTCAACGCTTACAAGCTCCGGACAGTTGTTAAATGAATTTTGCCCGATAACTTCAACCGAATCGGGAATTACTACCGAAGTTATGTATGTGCGTGAAAGTGCTCCCGTACCATAGTCGCCCTGAATGGCGGTTACAGGCAAACCCTCGTACTCGGCGGGAACTACTATCTGCGTTGCCTCGCCCGTAAAATCCGTCACGGTGTAGCCGTTGCCCTCCTCATTGAGTTCAAAGACAAAACCTTCGGTTGGCGTTAAATTATTATCTGCCGGAGGTTCATCGGGTGCGCACGCGGCGAGGGCGAACACCGCCATGCACAGAGCGGCAAAGATTATAGCAACAGGTTTTTTCATAATAATTTCTCCTATTTAATCGGACGCCGATAAGCAGAAAGCCCCGCAAAGTTTGCGGGAGCTGAACTGTTTCTAACTTATAGGTTGCTCACCAATGTTCAGCATATAAAAGATGATGCTTACTTTTGTTTGCCGAACGACATACATTTACCTATCGTGTCGCCCGTCCTTAAATATGTATAGCCGGGCATTTCAAAGAGCACGGGTTTGAACTTATCAAAGTCGGGTTTATCGCCCTTTTCGTTTAAAATGCTCTCATCGGCAAAGGTGTTGTTTACCTTTACCATAAAGTTTTCAAATGCGGGCGTTTCGTACACGTCGACTACGGTACACTCCATTGTAAGTTTCGCCTCGTTTGCAAGGGGCGCGCCCGTCTCGCCTATTGTGTAGTCGAGCATGTCAGACTTATCGACTTTATGCCCCGAAACGCTGCCCGTTGCGGCAGCATTTTCAAGCCAGCTTTCGTCCACTACGTTGATTGAAAGGACTTTGCTCTCTTTAATTCCGCGGTTGATATAGTGCGCCTTTGCAAGGCTTACCATAGCCATATCGTGCGAGGGAATACCTATGTGCGCGACGAGCGTCCACGTGGGCTTGCCGTCTGCCACCGCACCCACCACGATGACGGGAGTGGGATATAATGCCATTACATTTCCTATATTCTTTTTCATAATTCGACTCCTTTTTTATTTTATTTTTATATGCATTCCCGCACTCAGTCAGGTTGCCGAATGCTCTTTTCTTATTTCATACAACACATAGTCAAGACCGCTTATAAGCCTCTCGCTGTTATGGACATTTTCGAGATACGTCTTTCTGTATCTGCGTAAAAGCTTTTCCTGCGCAGAATAACGCCCTTCCTCTTCAAGGTTGAAAAATTCAGCTATGTCCCCCTGCGAGAGCCCGAGCTCTTTTAGCCTCTCCTCTGTTACCATCTGTTTTCTCCTGAAAAATAAGTGCGTAAGAACTCTCTTTCTTACGCACTTATTATAACATTGACATATTTTATATGTAAAATACTTATTTTTTATTTCATATTATACCTTAAAGGTATGGCACATTCAAAACAAAACAGCACTCTGCCGCCGCAATTTAAAGCGCCCCGACGATTTTATGGGGAATGTAGAGCTCATCGATATAAGCAACGTCCTCATCGGTGAGGCTCACATCAAAGGCGGCGACCGCGTCGTCGAGATACTTTGTCCTGGTGGCGCCGACTATGGGCGAAGATACGCCCTTTTTAAAGTGCCATGCAAAGGTTATTGCCGTCATGGTTGCGCCATACTTTCGGGCCAATTCGTAAATTCTGGCAGAAATCGCCTTGTCCTGCTCTTCTGTGGAGTCGTACTTTCCGCGCGCCGTCGTATCCGTTTTGCTGCGCATGGTGTCGGCCTCCCAGCCGGGGCGGGCGCACCTGCCCGAAGCAAGCGGACTGTAGGGAGTTAAAGCCACGTTCATCTGCTTGCAGATGGGAATCAGCTCCCTTTCGTCCTCCCTGTACAGCGGGTTATAGTGGTTCTGCATGGAAACGAACGGCGTAAAGCCGTTGTCGCGGGCGCACAGCTGCATATTGTAGAATTGGTAGCCGTACATTGCCGAGGCGCCCAGAGCGCGCACCTTGCCCGCCTTGACTAAGCCGTGCAAGGTCTCCATGGTCTCCTCTATGGGGGTGCCGTAGTCGAAGCGGTGAATTATATATAAATCGAGATAGTCGGTGCCCAATCTCTTTAAAGTGCCTTCAATCTCACGGTTGATTGCCGCCTTTGAAAGATGCCCTTCGTTGAAGTATACCTTGGAGGCAAGCACGACTTTGTCGCGCGCGACATTGTTTTTTACCGCGCGGCCCAAATACTCTTCGCTGGTGCCCGCCGAATATCCGTTTGCGGTATCGAAAAAGTTAATGCCCAAATCGAGCGCGTGTTTTATAATTTTTTCGCTCTCTTCGGGATTCAAAGTCCACGCGTGCATCTTGCTGGCAGGGTCGCCGAAGCTCATACAGCCGAGGCAGAGCTTTGAAACCTCTATCCCGCTGTTGCCGAGTTTTGTATATTCCATAATATCCTCCTTTATTTTTAATTCAGCGCGTTCTGCGCGCCGGGTCTTTGTTTTATAAATTCGATAAATTGCGCCACGGCCTCCGCCTATGGCTGGTGCTTTTTCCACACCATAACGCTCTTTACGGCAAGTTCGGGCATGAACGGCTTGAACGACATATTCGGGTTTTTATAGAGCGAGGCCGCGCCCTCTATGGTGATTGCCGCGCCTATGCCGCAATCGACAAGCGTGGCGGCATTATACAACAGATTATACGTGGCGTATACGTTCATCCTGGCGTAATATTCGCCGAACCAGTCGGCTACGCCCTGCGCCACGCCGCGCTTGGCTATAAATACCCTTCTGCCCACCAAATCCTCGCGGGTGACATACTCTTTTTCAAACAGCGGACACTTTTTGGGCACTAGAACGCCCCACCGCTCCTTTACGGGGAGGGTTATACCCTCGTACTTGGAAATATCCGTTTGTCCCAAAAGTACGCCCAAATCGAGCGAGCCGCGCTCTAGCCTCTCCTTTACATGGTCGGCGTCGTTGGAGTATCCAAAATCAAATCAATATCCTCGGAAAAGCGCTCTATAAGTCCGTACGACTTTGAAAGACTGGTACCGCCCTTGAAAGCAATTTTATCCTTCCACACCGAGCGGTGAAATAGGTAGTCGAGCATCCAGCACACCCAAAAATCTTTTTAAATTATGGCATCGGGCAAGCCCATTTTTGCCGCCGTATTGTGAAAGAGCGCCTGTCTGTCCTCTTCTTTTATAGTGGCTATTTTTCTCATTGCTCGCCTCCGCAGATTTTTTTGATAATTTCATATACCCACGCCGTTGCAGTATTAGCTTCGGAAAGCATAGTTTGCTTCTCTTCTTCCGTGAGCTTGGAACGCAACACGTTGATTGCGTTCTCCGAAACATTATCTTTTCCCAATGTCTTAATCGCCTGAATGACAAGAGCGGTTTTGTAGCTGTATTTAGAAATGTCCCTGTTTGTGCTGTGCTTGAACTTTATGGTCGTGCTGCCGAATGAGAACACCTTATAAGGGCCGTCGCTGACATACAGCCATACGGACGGCACCTGCGTGGAAAGCCCCAGCATATTTAAAGCCGTGTCGCCGCAAGGTACAATCGTCCACCCGAAATTGCGGGCAATGGCATGAGCAATCTTGTCAGGCGAAGGCACAATGTATTCCCTCAGGAACTCGCTATACTGCGGTTTTTCATAAATGCCGCGCGCAATTCTGCGTAACTTTCCCTCTTCAGTCAGCCGTTGCAGAACCTTTTTTGCGCAATCGTAGGAAGCCGTATTCGTAAAATCTGTAATGATGAATACCGTTCCGCCATCGGCGTTTTCTATTGCATATTCAATTTTTCTTTTATCAGATAAATCTCCCATAATCGCCTTGTCCCCATTATTATATATTATTGGGGACTGAACAGCAAGTGTTTGCACTAAAAAAATTCCGCATTATACCCTTTTATACCCTTGCAATTTTGGGTATAATAGGGTATAATAGGTATAACATAAAGCGAGGTGCGCTATGGAAAACACGGATATACAAGAACGCATTACCGAGATTGAACAAGAAATTGAACAGCTACCCAAGGGCTCGATAAGCAAAAAGACCATTGGCGGCAGAGATTATTACTACCATCGCCTGAATATTGACGGAAAACGCAAGGAGGAATATATCCCTGCCGACGAAGTTGAAACCTTGCGCAAAAAAATTGAGCAGCGCAAGGCTTTGGAGGTCGAGCTAAAACAACTCAAAAAAATTGTACCCACACAGAAGTCAAACGTCGCACAGCATAAATTTATTACCAACGTGCAGACGGGGCAATCGCTTTACGCCTACGCCTCCTCCGTCAGGAATTATAAAAAACGCCAATGCTATGATATTCTCCATAGTTATGTCTACGGGGATATGCGCGATAAAGTGTTTATCCTCTATGGTCTGCGCCGCACAGGTAAAACCACGCTCATCAGGCAAATTTTACTCAATATGACGGACGCCGATTTGAAGAAAGCGGCATTTATTCAGATAACCCCTCAAGATACTCTTGCCGACCTCAACAAGGATATGAAGTATCTGGAAAGTCAGGGCTACCGCTATGTTTTCATAGATGAGGTTACTTTGCTCGACGACTTTATCGAGGGTGCAGCATTGTTTCCCGACATCTTCGCCGCCTGCGGCATGAAGATTGTGCTATCGGGCACGGACTCGCTCGGATTTATTTTTTCCGAAGACGAACAACTGTACGACCGTTGCATAATGCTGCACACCACCTTTATCCCCTATCGCGAATTTGAACAGGTGCTGGGCATTAAGGGAATTGACGAATACATCAAGTACGGCGGCACAATGAGCCTGAGCGGAGTAAATTATAACCGCTCCATCTTTGCCGACAGCAAGTCTACGGACGAATACGTGGATACGGCGATTGCAAAAA
>DVNU01000018.1 GCA_018714165.1 Candidatus Coproplasma excrementipullorum
TACAGTTTAGCACAGAGGAGCTTTTTTGTATACCTACGTAGGCTTGAAGCTAAAGCTATTTCCACCTGCATAGCAGGTGGTTGACAAAGCGCTCGTTATTTCAAAACGAGCGCTTTTCTGTATAAAACAAAGCAGGACGCGCACCTTACGGTGCGCGCCCTTCAGAGAGAATATGAAAAAAGTTAAGTGTGGGTAATGTCTTTAAAAAGCTTTATCTCTTGCTTGATTGTTGTTTCATTATAATTAATCAATGTGTAGTTTGTATGAAAACGCAATGATAATTTGATTATTCTTTAAAATTATTTAAATCTTTCAAACAGAGCCTCGGCAGTACGGATTCCGTCCGCCGCGGACGAGGTTATACCGCCTGAATATCCGCTCCCTTCGCCGCACGGATACAAATTTTGCAGTAAAACACTTTGAAGTAAGGAATTCCTTAAAATTCTTACAGGGGATGAAAAGCGCGTCTCCACACCTGTCATCACGGCATGGGGCGAGGCAAAGCCCTTTAAACGCTTGTCCATATCGGGAATGGCGACCTTTAAGGCCTCCACCGCCACTTTTGGCAAGACGCCATTAAGCGGCGCATAGGTTACGCCTGCGGCATAGGTGGGTTTGACTTCGCCAAAGGCACCCGAAAGCTTATCTTGTGAAAAATCGCCGAAGGTTATGGCGGGGGCCCGGTAATTGCCGCCGCCCTCCTCAAAGGCCCTACGCTCGATATCGCGCTGAAAGCGCATACCTGCAAACAAGTCGTCCGAACCGAAATCGGAGCGCCTCATCTGAACCATCAGGGCCGAATTTGAATTTTCGCCGTCGCGGGCGTACAGGCTCATGCCGTTGACTACCACCCCTCCCTTCTCGCTTGCAGCTGGAATAACTACTCCGCCGGGGCACATACAGAAGGTAAATACCGTGCGCTCGTGGGCGTGGGAGACTAATTTATAGTCGGCAGTCGGAAGGGTGACATAGCTCTTGCCATACTGAGCAAAACTTATGTCGCGGGCGAGATGCTCAATCCTGACGCCGACAGCAAAGTCGCGCGCCTCCATCTGCACACCGTATTTATCCAGCATTTCAAAGGTGTCGCGCGCAGAATGACCTATTGCAAAGACGGCCGCATCGCACGTGATAGCTTTTGAAGAGCCGCCGCGGGTATCAGTGACATTCAGACCGACGAGTTTATCGCCGCTTATTTCCAGCCCGTCCACCCTGGCATTGAACAGAAATTTGCCGCCGTTCGCCGTTATATGCGCACGGATGTTGCGCAGAACGTCGTACAGCTTATCACTGCCCACGTGCGGTTTGTTGAGATATAAAATCTCCTCCGGCGCACCGAACTGCGCGAAGTACTTCAGCACATCGCGGTTGAATCCGTCGTGCGTCTGAGTGTTCAACTTGCCGTCCGAAAATGTCCCCGCACCTCCTTCACCGAACTGTACATTGCTTTCGGAATCGAGAATGCGGGTTGAATAAAATTTTTCGCAGGTGGCGCGGCGCTCCTCAACAGGCTGTCCGCGCTCTATAATGAGCGGTCTGAAACCGTGGTCAATCAGCCTGAGCGCACACATCAGCCCTGCGGGGCCGCTGCCGACTATGGCAATGCGCGGATTTGTACGCACCCTTTCGAAGGAAGGCGCGCTTTCACTCTCTTCTTCCTTGGAAAAAGCTATGGAATAAACCCATACAATATTGCTCTTGTCGCGGGCATCGAGAGATTTTTTGAGAATTTTGAAGTATTTTACGGGCGCGCCAAGGTTGCGCGAGGCAATTTTTAAAAGTTCGCTCTCCGACCGGGCGACGGGCAGTTTTACGTTGTCGAGCCGCTTTATCATATACCCTCCGCTATGCTTTGGGCGGCGCGTACTCCGCTGGCAAACGCCCACAGAAGGTTATAACCGCCGCAGTCGCCGTCGACATCGACATATTCGCCGACAAGATACAGCCCCTTTACAAGCTTGCTCTGCATATCCTCGCCGATATCGGCACAGTCTATACCGCCGTGCGTGACCTGGGCATAGTCAAACCCCAGCGTTCCCGTCACGGTCAGACTGAAATTTTTGACCATATACGCAATATTCTCCGCCAAGGCGCCCGGACAGCGCTTTATTATAGCGCGGCCGATCTGGTTGTGCAGAGTGCCCGAAAGCAGTTCGGAGGCAGGATAGCCTAGGGAAATTTTTCTGGCTATGTCGCGCATGATTTCTTCGCGGCTGAAATCGGGCAAAAAGGCGAGGCATAATGTAACGTCTTTGAGCCCTGAGACGAGCGAGGAAATTTTAAATATGGCGTTGCCCGAAAGGCCGTAATCGGTGAATATAACGTCGCCGCGCGCACTGCCGAGCACGTTTTTGCCGCAATAGGCCGTAACTATGCAGTCGGCACGTATGCCCTTGAGCGTTTTGATGTGCGCAGTATCCGTTTTGAGCTGGACAAGCGAAGGATTGAGTGCCGTCAGCTTATGTCCCAGACTCTGCGCCAGTAAATATGCGGTGCCGTCCGTGCCGAACTGCTTCTGGGCCTTGCCGCCGCAGGCCAGCACGACCTTTGCCGCGCCCAGCTCCCTGCCGTCGGACAGCTTGAGAACAAATCCCCTCCTCACTTGAGAGACCCTCGCGGGATTGATGAATGTGACGCCGCCCGAAAGTTCGCGGATGAGGCTGTCGGTCAGGGACGATGCCTGCCTGCCCGAAGGGTACATTCTGCCCTCCTCGTCTGCGGCAAACAGGCAGTTGAACAGTGATGAAGGCAGGTTGTAGTTGCCGCCAATGACCTTCTGCGCGAGCGCAGAGCCGCCGCCGTGATAATTTGCAGGCGACAAATTGACGTTTGAAACGTTGCCCTGACCGTTGCCTGTGGCGGCCAGCTTTTTACCCAGCCGCTCGCAGGCATCGATTACAACTACCGATATATCTTTATTTTTGCGCTTTAGAGTCAGTGCGCAGGCTAAACCCGACGCGCCGCCGCCGACTATTGCCACGTCATATCTTTGCATGGCTATATTTTATAATACGGCGGCGCAGTTTGTCAATCGCTTATCCTGTCGAGAAGGTCAGTGAAGGCTTTGAGGTGCAATTTTTCGTCCTCAAGTATGCGGGCGATAATATCCTTTACCCTGTCGTTGCGCAATCTGTCGAGCATATGGGCATAACTCATTACGGCGTGGCGCTCGGCGAGAATGTCGTCCTCTATCATATTTTTAAGCGAGCGCGAATAGCTTACAAATTTTGCCGAATAGAAGTTGAATGCCGCGGGCGGGCAGGCAGTATAGATGGGCTGGGCGCCGAGCGCGCATATTGTTTTGCCGAGAAGTTTCAGATGAATCATCTCGGCCACTGATATGCTGTCGATAAGCTCGGCATATTCGCTGAGCCCCTTGCTGTCGAACATTACGGCGTGGTAGTTGTACTGTAAAATTGAATTGAGTTCACCCGTCGACGAGGCGTATGCGGGAGAAATTATACGGAGAGCTCTGCAGTCGGGACAGATGCCTTCGGTTGTGGGATAGGGTTTATCGGCTATGAGAGGTTTGGGCATAAAAAAAGGCTCCTTGATACTTGACTTTACTATCAAAATATTCAAAGAGCACTTTATTTTGTGCGGGTCGGCTACTCCTTAAAGAGCGCCGCTACACGATTGCCATTATTTTGCGCGCGGCGGCAAATTTGCCGCCGCGCGCAGACTTAAATTAAACGTTTAAAATTTTCTTCAAGAACTGACCCGTGTAACTTGCGGGATTTTGCGCAACCTCTTCGGGTGAGCCCGTGGCGACTATCGTGCCGCCGCCGTCACCACCTTCGGGGCCGAGGTCTATGATATAATCGGCCGTCTTTATGACATCGAGGTTGTGCTCGATGACGAGCACGGTGTTGCCGCCTTCGCGCAGGCGTGCAAGAATTTTTACGAGCTTGTCGACGTCGTAACTGTGCAAACCTGTGGTGGGTTCATCGAGAATATAGAATGTCTTGCCCGTGGAGCGCTTTGACAACTCGGTGGCGAGCTTGACCCTCTGTGCCTCGCCGCCCGAAAGAGTGGTCGAGCTCTGGCCGAGCTTGATATATCCCAGGCCGACATCGCACAATGTCTGGATTTTATTGTGAATCGCCGTTACGGGTTTGAAGAATTCGGCCGCCTCCTCGCAGGTCATATCGAGAACATCGGCGATTGATTTGCCCTTGTACTTTACCTCCAGCGTCTCGCGGTTGTAGCGCTTACCGCCGCACACCTCGCAGGGGACGAAGATGTCGGGTAAAAAGTGCATGGCAATCTGCAAAATGCCGTCGCCCTGGCAGTGCTCGCACCTGCCGCCCGCGACATTGAAGGAGAACCTGCCCGACTTATACCCCCTCTCCTTGGCGTCGGGAGTGGCGGCGAACAGGTCGCGGATGGGCTGGAACACGCCCGTGTAAGTTGCGGGGTTGGAGCGGGGCGTTCTGCCTATGGGTTGCTGGTCTATGGCGATGACCTTGTCGAAATACTCCAGGCCCTCGAAGGAGTCGGCGTCGCCCAGTTTCTGGCGGGCGCCGTTCAGATTGTTTGCCAGGTAGGGATAGACAATTTCGTTGACAAACGACGACTTGCCGCTGCCCGAAACGCCCGTCACTGCGGTGATCAGCCCCGCGGGAACGGAGATATCTATATTCTTTAAGTTGTTCTGACGGCAACCGTGCACCTTGAGCCAGCGACCATCAGGCTTTTTTCTCACTGTCGGCACTTCTATTTTGCGCCTGCCTGCCAAAAAGTCGCCCGTGATGGACTTGGGCTCGTTCATGATATCCTCTTGTGTGCCGCAGGCCACGACTTCGCCGCCGTGCACGCCCGCCATGGGGCCGATATCAACTATATAGTCGGCCGCCCTTATGGTGTCCTCATCGTGCTCCACGACAATGAGTGTATTGCCTATGTCGCGCAGGCCCTCAAGAGACTTTAAGAGCTTTTCGTTGTCGCGCTGGTGCAAACCTATAGAGGGCTCGTCGAGAATGTACAGCACGCCTGTGAGCGCACTGCCAATCTGAGTGGCCAGCCTTATGCGCTGGCTCTCTCCGCCCGAGAGGGTGGCCGCATTGCGCGAAAGCGTGAGATAGCCCAGACCGACATCCTCAAGGAAGTTTATGCGGTTGTCTATCTCCTTGATTATGCTGTCAGCAATCATATGCTCGGTCTTGTTGAAGAAGGAGAAGTCGGAAAACTTCTTTAAGTCATCCACCGACATATCGCACACCTCGGCTATATTCTTGCCGCCGACAGTGACGGCCAGTGCCTCCTTTTTGAGCCTCTTGCCGTGACAGCAGGGACACTCGGCAGTGCGCATATAGCGCTCGATGTCCCACTTTACGCTCTCGGACTGGGTCTGGTTGTAGCGGCGCTGAAGGTTGGCTGCAAAGCCCTCCCAAGCCGACTTATAGCTGGTTGAGAATGTGCGCGAGGAGTAATCCATTGCAATCTTTTCGCCGCCGTTGCCCCACATAAGCATATCGTAAATACCTTCGGGCAAATCCTTTACAGGCACATCGAGGGAAAACCCGTAGGCCTTGGACAGCGAATTGAGATGCATCTGCGTTACGGTGGATGAGTCGAGGTTCCAGCCGCTTATTTTAATTGCGCCCTCGCGCAGAGTCTTGCTTTTATCGGGGCATATCAAATCGGGATCTATCGACTGAGTGAAGCCCAGGCCCGAACATTCGGGGCAGGCGCCCCAGGGCGTGTTGAAGGAGAATAAGCGGGGCTCTATCTCCTCTATTGAGATGCCGCAGTCGGGGCAGGCGTATTTGGAGGAATAGAGCTCCTCCTTGTCGTCACAGTCGATGACGACGAGACCGTCGGCGAGTTTAAGGGCGTTTTCAAGACTGTCCGTCAGTCTCTTCAAAATGCCGTCCTTGATTACCAGCCTGTCGACGACTACAGAGATGTTGTGGCGGATATTCTTCTCCAGATGAATTTCTTCCTGCAAATCGTAGACTATGCCGTCTATTTTTACCCTGCCGTAACCGCTCTTTTTATACGAGGCCAGCTCCTTTACGTACTCGCCCTTTTTGCCGCGCACGACGGGTGCCTCCACCATAATCTTGCTGCCGGCAGGCATGAGCATTACCCTGTCGGCAATTTCGTCGACAGACTGACGGCGTATCTCCCGCCCGCACTTGGGGCAATGGGGAACGCCCACGCGCGCGAACAGCAGACGGAAATAATCGTAAATTTCCGTAACCGTGCCCACCGTTGAACGGGGGTTGCGCGAAGTCGTCTTCTGGTCAATGGAAATTGCGGGCGAAAGTCCGTCTATTGACTCTACGTCGGGTTTTTCCATCTGACCCAAAAACTGGCGGGCGTAGGAGGACAGACTTTCGATATACCTCCTCTGCCCCTCTGCAAATATTGTATCGAAGGCGAGCGTCGATTTGCCGCTGCCCGAAAGTCCCGTGAACACAGTTAAAGTGTTGCGGGGGATATGCACATCTATATTCTTTAAATTATTTTCCTTTGCGCCTTTTACAAAAATTTCTTCTTTCATATCTGTGTTATTGACGTAAAAATATATTTAATCCTTCTTTTTTACCGACCCCTTTCCGGCCGTCATCATTCTCTTCTTCAGTTGTGAAATAGCATCGCGAATCTCTATGGCGCGTTCGAAGTCTAGCTGGGAGGATGCCACCTTCATCAAAGCCTTTAATTTTTCTATCTCGGCGGGGATATCCTGAAGCTTTATGTCGTCGCCCGCCTTCTTTTTAGTAGTAATGCCGAGGTCAATTTTTATGTCCTTGATAATCGTTTTGGGCACTATGCCGTGCTCTTTGTTGTATGCGTCCTGAATGGCGCGGCGGCGGTTGGTCTCGTCTATCGCCCTCTTCATGCTGCCCGTCATCTCGTCGGCGTACATTATAACTCTGCCCTCGGCATTGCGCGCGGCGCGGCCTATGGTCTGGACGAGTGAAGTTTCGCTCCTCAAAAAGCCCTCTTTATCGGCATCCAGAATTGCGACGAGCTTGACTTCGGGCAGGTCTAGTCCCTCTCTTAAGAGGTTGATGCCGCAGAGAATGTCAAACTCGCCCGAACGCAGTCCGTTTATTATGTCGATGCGCTCCAGTGCGTCGATATCAGAGTGCATATAGCGCACCTTGAGGCCGTGCTCCTTTAAATAGTCTGTGAGGCTTTCGGCCATTTTTTTAGTCATGGTGGTGACGAGCACGCGGCCCTGGGTGGCGAGAACCTTTTTGATTTCGCCTAAAAGATCGTCTATCTGGCCCTTTGTGGGGCGTATTTCGACCTGAGGATCCAAGAGGCCCGTGGGGCGGATGAGCTGTTCCACCACCTGCCCCGCCTCCCCCAGTTCGTAGGGTGCGGGCGTGGCTGAAACACAGATGAGCTGTGGCACGCGCGCGTCGAACTCTTCAAAAGTCAAAGGTCTGTTGTCATAGGCCGACTTTAAGCGGAAGCCGTAATTTACAAGATTGTCCTTGCGCGAGCGGTCGCCGTGATACATGGCGCGTATCTGCGGTATGGTCATGTGGCTCTCGTCTATGAACACGAGAAAATTATTCTTGGGAAAGTAATCAAGAAGGGTGAACGATGGCTCGCCGGGGCTTCTGCCGTCGAAATAGCGCGAATAATTTTCCACGCCCGAACAGTAGCCTATCTCCCTCATCATCTCAAGATCATAGGTGGTACGCTGTTCGAGGCGCTGGGCCTCAAGCAGTTTGCCTTCGTCGCGGAAGGCCTTTACCTCATCGTGCATATCGCGCTCTATCATTGAAAGGGCGCTTTGCATTTTGTCGCTGCCGACGGCATACTGGCTGGCGGGGAAGATCAATACGTGTTTGAGCTCGGAAATTATTGTGCCGGTGAGCGCCTCCTCTTCACATATTCTGTCTATCTCATCGCCGAAAAACTCGACGCGTATTGCAACTTCAGAATTGGACGCGGGAAAAATCTCTACTATATCGCCGCGCACGCGGAAGGACGAGCGCTGAAAATCGATATCTCTGCGCTGGTACTGAATCTCCACAAGGTTGCGCAGAAGCGCGTCGCGCTCCAGCTCCATTCCGGGGCGGAGTGAAATTGCAAGGCGGAAGTATTCTTCGGGCGCGCCCAAACCGTATATACAGGAGACAGAGGCGACTACTATTACATCGTCCCTTTCACCGAGCGAGCTCGTGGCAGAGTTGCGGAGCTTGTCTATCTCGTCGTTTAGGCTCATATCCTTTTCGATATACGTATCGGTTGAGGGAATGTAGCTTTCGGGCTGATAATAGTCGTAGTATGACACAAAGTATTCCACCCTGTTTTCAGGGAAGAACTCCTTGAATTCGTTGCACAGCTGGGCGGCGAGCGTCTTGTTGTGGGCGATGACGAGCGTTGGGCGGTTGACGTTTGCAATAACGTTTGCCATAGTGAAGGTCTTGCCCGAACCCGTAACACCCACGAGCACCTGTGTGCGGATACCGTCCAGCACGCCCTCGGTGAGATGTGCTATGGCCTGCGGCTGGTCGCCCGTAGGTTTGAATTTTGAATGTAACTTGAATTGCATAATTTTAAACAAATGTTTTTAAACATTATACACCGCGCGCGACAACTTTGTCAAGCGCGCGGGGTGCGTTTAATGGCTGTTGATTAAGTCCTTAATGACCTCCCCCGCCATTATGAGGCCGGCGACGGAGGGCACAAAGGAACAGCTTGCCGGCGACGGTCTGCCCGAAACGCGCTTTTCGGTTACGCTTATATCGGCCGCGGAGGGCAATTCTTTTGAATACACAACTTTGAGCGCCCTTACCCCAGCCCTCTTTAACTGCGAGCGCATTGTGCGGGCGAGGGGACAGACGGAAGTCTTGTATATATCCGTCACTTCAAAGGCGGTAGGGTCGAGTTTGTTGCCCGTACCCATGCAGGAGATTATCTTTACGCCCGCCTCCTGCGCGTGAAGGGCGAGCGAAACCTTTGCCGCCACCGTATCGACGGCGTCTACTATATAGTCGTACTGCGAAAAGTCAAAGAGGTGCGCGCTCTCCTCGGTGTAAAAGACATTGTGCACCTGCACGCGGGCCAAGGGGTTGATGTCGAGCACACGCTTTTTTGCAACCTCCGTCTTGGGCACGCCTATCGTCGAATAAAGGGCGAGAATCTGACGGTTGAGGTTGGTGATGTCCACCACGTCGTTATCTACAAGGTCGAAGGCGCCAACACCGCCGCGGGCGAGCGCTTCGAGGCAGTAGCCTCCCACCCCGCCCAGGCCGAAGAGCGCAACGCGGCACTTTGCAAGTTTTTGCACGGCATCTTCGCCAAGCAGTGCGGCCGTGCGCGAAAAAGCTTTATCCATGCCTTAATTATATCACCATTTTGCAATTAAATCAAACTTAAAGCCGCCCGCTGTTGCGGGCGGCTTTAAACAATCAATTAATTTTTTCATCGGGGTTGGACGAAACTTCGGGAAAGTCGACATAGAACGTGGAGCCTTCGCCCTTTACAGAATTGACGCCGAAATCGAAGTTGTGGGCCTGCAATATTATCTTTACTATGTTGAGACCGAGGCCGGTGCCCTTTACGGGGCGGGCGTGGGCGTCCTTGGAGCGGTAATACCTGTCCCAGATGTGCTCCTTCTCCTCATCGGAGATTCCCTTGCCCGTGTCGCGCACAGCAAAGCGTATGCGACTCTGTTCGGGCATATCCTTTAAGGAGACGTACACGCACTTATCCGCGCCCGTGTAGTTGACGGCGTTGGAGACGAGGTTGTATATGACCTGATAGATCTTCTCCTCATCGGCCAGCGTGTAGAGGTTAGGGTCGATGTCGACATAGAATTTATAGCCAGACGTCTCCTGGAGATAGTCGAACTTGTTCATTATGCCATATATAAACTCAGTAAGATTGAATACCTTTTTGTTGAGCTCGGACAATCCCGCACTGACCTTGGAGGCGTTGAGAATATCATTTACCAGCCCGGTGAGCCTGTCCGCCTCGTCTATAATAACCTGAAGGTGCTTTTCCCTCTTCTGCGGGTCGTCACCCGAAATTTCCTTGACCATCGAGGCGTACGCCTTTATCATCGTAAGAGGCGTGCGTAAATCGTGCGAGACATTGGCCAGAAGCTCCTTCTGGAAATCGTCGCTCTTCTTTATCTCGTCCTTGGCATAATTGAGGCTTTCGGACAGCTGGGCAAGCTCCTCGAATTCCGCCGAGGCAAACTGTACGCTGTAATCGCCCTTGGCCATGCGGGTGGCTGTCTCTGAAATGGTTCGTATTGGGCGGGCTATGCGCTGCGCCAGGATGTAAGATATTATAAAAGCTATTATTATCGTCACGGCGGCTATAATTATGATGTAAATCTGCATGCTGTTTACAGATTCCGTCATAATGTACATGGGATACCGCACCAGAAGATAGCACTGCTCACCGTTGAAGGTAACGCACGACGCATAGTTGAGCATGGACGACGAACCGTATATGACCGCCCTGTTCTCCGTCCAGCCGTTTACCGTGGAGTTGAGCTCGCTGAATATCGAATCCCAGTCATCGGAGGGCTCGGTGGTATAAATAAAGGCCTGGCCGTCGGTGCCGGTGAGGAACACGTCGACGCCCTCGGTGAAGGCGTAACGATTCATCTCGCCGCCAACTTCACCCGTAAACTGAGAGTTCTTACCGTCTATTATCATAGTCAAACCGCGGCCTATGGTAGTTATTCTGTCGCGCGCCTGGGCAGAATATGCGTTGCCCAAAACGCCGAAGCATACCAGCGATACTACGGCTATTATCAGTACGGTGAATATAGCAAAGTACCGCCAGAGCAGTACCTGCATACTTTTTATTTTCAGCAGCGGAAGTTTATGCTTCAAATTTATAACCCAGTCCCCTGAGCGTAACTATGAATTTGCGATACTGTTTGAGGTTGGCGCGCAACATCTTTATGTGTGTGTCCACCGTTCTGTCATCGCCGTAGAAATCAAAACCCCATACATCGTACAGCAGTTTTTCGCGCGTGAGGGCAATGCCTTTATTTTTTATAAAGTAAAAAAGAATTTCATATTCCTTGGGCGTGAGCTCGGCCTTTTCGCCGTCGACATAGACGTTCCTGCCCGCCATATCGACAGTGAGCCCCTCGAATTTATAGACGTCGGGATTGGTGTTTTCGCTTGCAGCCGAGCGGCGCTTTGTAACAGCGTTTATGCGCGCCATGACTTCCTTGGGCGAGAAGGGCTTTGTAACATAATCGTCAACGCCTATTTCGAACCCGAAGAGCTTGTCGTACTCTTCACCGCGTGCGGAGAGCATTATCACGGGAATATCCTTGAATTTCTTGATCTCCTTGACGGCGGAAAAACCGTCGAGCTTGGGCATCATTACATCCATTAAAATTATGTCGTAATCGTTGTCGCGGCAGAGACGGACGGCTTCCATACCGTCGGCAGCCTCGAACGCTTCATTTCCCTCGAATTCAACGTATTCCTTCAACACGTTGCGGATCATATCCTCGTCGTCGACTATAAGTACTTTCATGACGCGTTTACTCCTTTGGAATTTTATTACAATTTTATTATAATTTAATTATAACCAATTTTGTGTAAAGGTAAATAGCCAACAATGAAATATTTGTGAAAGTTTATATTTTTTTATAAAAAAATTGCATTCCTCGCTTGACAAACGCGCTTTTCAGCGCTATAATACGTATACAAACAAACGTTTGCTTGCTGTTATATTCGGGTTTTTGACAGCTTGCAGGCGTTTACGGCCCGCAATGCGGCGTTCGGGTTTTGCCGCATCGTTTCCTTTTTTCCTTGGGATTAAGGGCCTTAAGGATTAAGTTATGTTAGACGCCGAAAGACTTGAAATTCTTACCGAAAGCGCGAAATATGACGTATCCTGCTCCTCGTCCGGTTCTAAACGGGTGAACAGGGACGGGGGTATCGGGAACGCTTCCGTCGGGGGAATATGCCACTCCTTTACCCCTGACGGAAGATGCATTTCTCTTTTGAAAATTTTAATGAGCAACGACTGCATTTACGACTGCGAATACTGCCCCAACAGGGCCAGCGCGGACGTGAGGCGGGCAACCGTCACTCCCGAAGAGATTTGCGAGCTGACGATAAATTTTTATAAGCGAAATTACATCGAGGGGCTATTCCTCTCCTCCGCCGTGTTCGGCAATCCCAACAGGACTATGGAACTGTTGACGCGCACGGTGACAATGCTGAGAAAGCAGTATAACTTCAACGGGTACATTCACTTAAAGGGCATACCCCACGCCGACGAGGCGCTGTGTCTGCGCGCTGCCAGGCTGGTGGACAGAATGAGCTACAACATAGAACTGCCCAGCGAAAAATCGCTCAAATTGCTGGCGCCTCAAAAGACGCGCGACAGCCTGCTGGTGCCCATGAAAAAGCTGTACGCCGCCACCGTGTACGACCGCGAAAATAAAGTAAAGCGCGCGGCGAGGGTTATACCCGCGGGACAGACGACGCAGATGATAATAGGCGCATCACCCGAAAGCGACGGGCAGATTTTAAAGCTTACGCAGGCCCTGTACAGAAGCTTCGGACTGAAGAGGGTGTACTACTCCTCCTATATCCCAGTCGTAAAGAGCGCCCGCCTGCCCGACAAGGCGGCAGGGCTCCTGCGCGAACACAGGCTGTACCAGGCTGACTGGCTGTTGCGCTTTTACGGGTTTGACGTAGACGAGATATGCGGCGAGGGCGACAACCTTTCGCCGGACTTCGATCCCAAATGCGCATGGGCGCTCAGAAATTTACACCTCTTCCCCGTCGAGATAAACAAGGCGCCGCTGGAAATGCTTTTGCGCGTACCGGGCATCGGGGCGCGCGGGGCGTACAGGATAACCGAGGCGAGAAAGTTTGCAAAGCTTGACTTTGATAATCTTAAAAAAATGCGCATAATACTCAAGAGGGCAAAGCATTTTATAACTTGCAACGGAAAGTTTTACGGCGCAGAGGGCGAAAAGATGATTAAAGCTTCGCTTATGCTGTGCGACAGGACGGACGACAGCGAACAGCTGTCGCTCTTCTCCACCCCCGAGACGGGACTTTCCGCCCTGACGGGAGAATTATGACATTTTATCTTACGGACGGCAGTGAGGACTGCTTTTATACAGCCGTATTCGACTGCTACGCCGACAAGCAGGGTGTGATAACCAGCCGCAGAGACGTGCAACTGGCACTTGACAGCGAGGTTAAAGAGGTTGCCACAGACGACAACAAGGCAACCAGAGTAAAAAAGAAAATTGCCGAGTACGACAGCGCGGCCCTGGGCGACATAACGCTTGCGCTACGCTCCTGCGACGGCAACAAGGAACAGGTTGCCCTTGAATATATAAGACAGATAATCAAGCGCCGACGCCCCGTGCGCACAATGACCAATCTGCCAGACGTTATGGAGATGGAGGACATATGCAGCCGCGTTACCGGCGAACTGCACAAACTTAAGGGGTTTTTGCGGTTTATGGAGAACGATAAGGGCGTATTGTACGCCCCCTACTCCCCCGACAACGACATAACCGACCTTTTAGCCCCGCACTTTGCCGAGCGGTTGAAGAACCAGAAGTTTGTCATTCACGATATCAAACGTAAGATTGCCGCACTGTACGACGGAAACGAAATTATCATCTGCTTTGCCGACGGCGCGGATGTGTACCTGTCCGAATATGAGCAGGAATTTGAGGAGCTGTGGAAGCTATACTACAAATCCGTAAACATCAAGGAGCGCCCGCACGAAAAACAGATGAAGGGCTATATGCCCGTGCGATACTGGAAATTTCTGCCCGAAAAAAGGGATAATTGAATAAAAATAAAGGAACGGCTCTGCGCAAGCGCAGAGCCGTTCCTTATAATGTAAAACATTTGAAATTTTACGAAAAATTAAGTATCTTCCGCTATATTTTCATTTTCAACCATATTGTCATAATTTGCTTTAAGCGGGGCGCTGATATCTTCATAGAACGCCGCCGTTGCCGTCTGAATGTATGGAGAAATCCAGAGAGTTAATATGCCGAGCGTAAGAACACACAAAAGAAGCCAACCGATGAAACTTATTTGGAGGCAGAATAGTCTCCACTTGTTGCCGCGCATTATGTCCATAGATTTCTTTCTGGCGTCATTTGCCGTCATTGACGGATTATCTGCGAGAATATAATAAGTCATTGAATATGAATAACCTTTTATTATCCCCGGAATAATAAACAATAAAGACCATAGTGCAATAAGTATTCCGTTTATAAGATTGGCAAGAAACGCGTCGAGAAAACGTTTGAAACCGACAAACAGATTATTTACAGTAACATTGTCCCCGCGAACTATATTGAGTGAAATAATCGAAAGGCCAAGCGAAAACGGCCCTGTGATAATTAACGTAACAATGCTGCCAAGCACAGCACCCAAACTCGGTATAACGCTTAAAGCGCCGACACATCCAAAAATTACCAAATACACCAGATATGTAATAACCAGCGTCCCCCACTTCCCCCTGATACTGTTCCATGCTTGCCTTCTGAACTCTTTTGCTCTTTTCATATTCTGCTCCTTTACCTTTTTGTTAATTAAATTGTAGTACGTTATTAGCGTATTTGTCAAGTATTAACGTACTATTTGTCTATAATTTATAAAAAGGCAAAAGTAAGCATGGACAAGATAACAAAATTTCAACAGAGATTCAACGAATGTATTAAATATTCGGACATAAAACAGACAGAGCTTGCCAAGGCAGCACACGTTTCTAAACAATGTATTTCTGATTATAAATCGGGAAAAAGCGTGCCGAGTATAGATACTTTATTTTTGATATGTAAATATCTTGAGGTTTCAGCAGATTATCTTTTGGGACTTGAAGATTAAAAACGAAGCGTGCGGCGCGATAATTCGCGCCGCACGCTTCGTTTTTACTTACTTTCTATTTTTTAATTGCTCGTCGATTCTATTGAAAAACGCTTCATAATAGTTATGGTCGAAGGTCTCAATCTTGCCGCTGTCGGCGGCCTCGGTAAGTGAGCGGTCGATGGGCACCTTTACGACATTGGTTATGCCGTGCTCAAGCGCTATGGCGTCTACCTGGCTCTCGCCGAATACGGAGATCTTTCTTCCACAGTCGGGACAGGTGATGTAGCTCATATTTTCAACTATGCCCAGAATGGGGATATTCATCATACCCGCCATGTTGACTGCCTTTTTGACTATCATACCCACGAGATCCTGGGGCGTTGTGACGATAACTATACCGTCAAGGGGGACACTCTGGAAGATAGTCAAAGGCACGTCGCCCGTTCCGGGGGGCATATCGATGAACATATAGTCTACATCAGTCCAGACGACGTCCGTCCAGAACTGCAGAACAGTGCCTGAAATCAAAGAGCCGCGCCAGACGACGGGGTCGTCCTCGTGGTTCAAAAGCACGTTCATGGACATTACCTGCATGCCGCCGTCGGACCGCACAGGAAGAATTCCCGCCTCGCTGCCCATTGCCCTCTCGTGAATGCCCAACATTTTAGGTATGGAAGGGCCGGTTATGTCGGCATCCATTATTGCCGTGTTGTAGCCCGCCTTCTGCGAGGCGCAGGCCAAAAGGGCGCTGGTCATGGACTTGCCCACTCCTCCCTTGCCCGAAACGACGGCAATGACTTTGCGTATTTTGCTCAGCTTGTGCGGCTCCTTAATAAGGCTTTCGCTCTTGCGCGATGAGCAGGCCTCGCCACAGGATGAGCAGTCGTGATTGCAATTTTCTGCCATACAGTACTCCTTATTTTTAAAACATCTACATTTTATGGCATAAAAGGGTAAAAGTCAAGTTATTTGCAAATGCGGTTAAATTTAGTTGCAAAACGACACGGCGTTTGGTATAATGTTATGGCTGCGCTAGGTGGGGAGATAGCGGTGCCCTGAACCTGCAATCCGCTACAGCAGGACTGAATGCCCTTCCCGACCGCCAAGGTGGAAGGCCGCGCCGTATAAGGGGTGTTGATTACAAGGTCTTATGCAACCGTCAACTGCGAACCGTGTCAGGATAGGGATATAGCAGCACTAAACAGTCCCGACGGTGTGCCATAAGGTTGCTTTGTAGGAGCTACCTGTACGGTTTACGCTTCGGCCTTTGCGGGCAAAAAGGGATGCGCAGTAAAATGCAAATTACGGTGTGTGAGCAATCACACACCGTTTAATTTGTATTTTTTTGTGTAAATTAAAAATTTTGCCAGCGGACAAAAGGGAAAACAGCAGTGGGCGCGGCCGAACGGCCGCGCCCACTGATTTTATATACTGATTTACCTGTTGAACATTACCTTTTCGGAATTGAACATAACACCGAGCAATACAGAGAGAATTGCCGCGCACACCAGGTTGACGGCCATAGTTATTACAAAGGGAATTGCGGCAAATGTGCCCGCCATGAGCGACGATATACAGAGCGCGCTGTTTAATACGGGAATGAAGAAAAATCCAAGCGACGGCGACGAGATGAACATGGAGCACAGCGAACACACCATAGCCACTATCATCACGGGCGCATTGAGGCTGTTGGCCTCCTTCACCGTCTTTGCACAGGCCGAAAGAATGGCCAACAGGCTGACAAAGACAAGCACTGTTGAGATGATTACAAGGAAGAGCCCGAAGTAGTCGAGCACGCCGTATGCAGCCAGCGAGAAGTCTACGCCGTAGCTGCTCATAAGATTTGGCAGAGAGAAGATGACGCCGATAAAGCTGGAGATACCGCTGAGCACCGCTATTACGGAGAGCGAAAGTATTTTGCCCACTGCAAGGTGACTGCGTTTTACGGGCGTTACAAGCAGAGTGGCGAACGTACCCCTCTCCTTCTCTCCCGCTATGGACTCTAAAACGACGCCGGTACAGCCCGAAAGCATTAAAACTATGAGTAGCATCGGCACGATCATTGACAGTATGTACGCCGACATTGAGGTACTGTCGGCCAGGTCATACTGCTCGCCGGCGATGGCGTTTATGTTGAAAACGTTTGAAATCTGCTGTTCGTAGCCGTCGAGTATAGCGACAAGCGTTGAAAATGCCGTTGCCGAGACGGTATCTGCCGAATAATAATAGATGCTGACATTGGGGGCGTGTACGCTGGTTGTAAGCTCGTCAAAATTTTCGGGGAAGATGACGAGAAGGTCGACTTCGCCGTCGGCAATCTGCTGTTTTGCCTCCTCGTCGGAAACCTCCTGTTCGCGCACATCAAAGAGAATACTCAGCTGTCCCGAAAGACTGTCCGGCATATTTTGGACATATATTATCGGCGTGGTCTCCTCTTCCGCCACCGCCTGCATTATAGCGCCCATTGCCGAATAGACGGCATAGATTAAAAGGCCGGGCATGAGAATGGTAGTGAAGAGCATGCGCTTATCGCAGAAGAAACGCAGAAATTCCTTTTTGATTATGGCAAGTATACTCTTCATTCTATGCCCCCCGCGGCCTCGGAATAGAGGTCGAAAAATTTATCTTCAAGATTTTTTTGGGCGGTCAGCGCGGAAAGAGTATCGAGCGCGACGAGCTTGCCGTCGATTATAACCCCCACCCTGTCGCACAACTTTTCGGCAAGTGAGAAGATGTGCGTCGACAAAATTATGCTCCTGCCCTCCGAACGGAGCTCGGAGAGATAATCTGTGACCGTCTTGGCCGTGAGCACGTCGAGGCCGTTTGTGGGCTCATCGAAGATGATGAAATGGGGGTCGTGCACTATGGATATAACTATTGAAACCTTCTGCTTCATGCCCGTTGAGAGGTTTGCAAGCTTAACTTCCGCAAACTTATCTATGCCGAAGCGCGCAAACAGAGCGATCTTGCGCTGTTCGCGGACATCGTGCGGAATGTTGTGAAGTTCCGAGAAAAAGTCGAACAGATAATTGGGCGTGAAGAAGTCGTCAAGCTTGAGTTCGCTGGTTAGAAAACCTATCTTGCCGCGCACGCCGTAGGGGTTATTTACTACACTTATGCCGTCGATAAACGCGTCGCCGCCGTCAGGCTTTATGAGTGTGGCAAGCATACGCAGGGTTGTGGTTTTGCCTGCGCCGTTGGGGCCGAGCAAGCCAAATATTTCGCCCTTGTACGCGGTAAACGAAAGGTCGTCCACCGCCGTCCTGACCTTGAGTCCGCCTTCTAATTTCTGTTGTCTGAGGGGGATTTTGAAGCTCTTTTTTAGGTGCTCCACCCTCAGTATTTCATTCTCTTCCATAGATGCTCCCTTTTAATTTTTGCGCAACAAATACATTTATATTGTACTATAAGTTTGCAGCATTTGTAAAGAATATAATTATAATTTCCGTAACATAATCCCAAACGCAATTTTTGACCATATGACTAGGGCGGCGCGCTTTATAAAAAGCGCGCCGCCCGTTTAATTTAGAATGAAATTTTAAAATCAGATTACGCCCGTACAATAGAGCACTATGCAGGCTATTGCAAGCAGTACAAGATATAAGCTGAACCACTTGTAATTTGCCTTTTTGATTGCGCCAATCATCACCTTGATGGCAAACAGACCGGAAATTGCGGCGACAATGAAGCCAAGAGCAATGCACCAGCCCGCATTGGGGCCCATTGCCGTAAACGATGCAGAGAGCTCGCCGTCCATAGCGCCCTTTAAAAGAGAGACGGCAAAACTGCCCAAAATGACGGGAATACTCATTAAGAATGAGAATTTGGAGAGATCTTCAGACCTGCCGCCCGCCAGAACGCCCGCGCAGATTGTTGAACCGCTACGCGAAAGACCGGGGAAGATTGCGGCGACTGCCTGGGCCAGACCCATGGGGACGGTCGTGCGCCAGCAGAGCGGAAGCTCCTTTTCCTTTGCCCTGCGCTTTGCGTAAATTTCGGTTACGAGCAACAGTATTGCAGTAAGAGTGAAGAACACCGCAAGCAATATTCCTATATACGGGCTGTCGTTTATTGCATTTTCCGCATCAAATGCCGACAACGATAAACCGACAACCCCGGCAGGTATGGTTGCCACTATGAGGTATAACAGCGTTTTGAAGGGTTTTTTGAACAAATCTATAATGTCGCGCCAGAACACCGCACAGACGGCGACGAGCGTGCCGACGTGAAGCAATATATCGAACAGCAGATCCATTCCGCCGAGATCGATACCCATCAGGCTCTGCACAAATGTGAGATGTCCGCTCGATGAAACAGGAAGAAACTCCGTAAGGCCCTGAACGAGCCCCAGCACTATCGCTTGCCAGATTTCCATTATTCTCTCCTGTGGTTATATCAGCTCTGCGAATCGAGCGCCATAAGGTCGGCGTAGGCATCCTCATAGAGCGTTACGGTCGTATCTCCGCCGTAGAGCTCGTTGAGAATTGAACGCTGATTATCTGTTATGTCTGCAAGGAGGGTGTCCTTAATCCAGTTATAATAGAGGTTCTGGAATGTTCCCTCGGTGGTGACATCTTCCTCCGTCCAAGTTACGTCGCCATAGACGGGGCCTTCGCTTGTGGAATATACAGCGGTTACATAGATGATGTGCCAGCCATAGTCGGCCGCGCAGACATAGAACGTGCCTGCCCCTTCCTCTACAGCCGCCTGTGCGGCGTATTCAAATTCAGGGACATAATCTGTATCATAAGCAGAAATGGTGTAGCCGATATATTGCGAGAGCACGGATGTATCGGTGGTGTATGCATACTGAAGTTCGTTTACGGCGCTCATAGCCTTATATGCATTGGTGTCCTTTACTAACATCGATGCGAGAGACGTTTCGCCAAGCTCTACATTACCGATGGCATAGATAAAGCGCGAATAGTCAATCTCCCTGTCGTCCTCTTCAAGGTCGGCCGTCTCTGCCGTGTAATAGTCGCTTGCGGCAGTTGTGAAGTAGCTGTTGATGCCATCCCTTACCGTGCCGTCGTTGAGATCATATGAAGCGTATGTGGTTGCACCAGTGGGATCGAGCACATAATTGACGTAGTTCACGAACTCTTCGAGCATATCATTGATATCGAGCCGTTCGGGTGAAAGCGCATAGGAGCCGTCGGTATTTTCATACACTTTACCGTTGTATGAATAGAGGCCGACGTACTTGTCGAGCTCTTCATACCTGGAATGCTCGGTATCGGTGAGGTTATCTTCGAAGAAGAGATAATCTCTGTCCGCATCCTTGCCGTAATAGTTAATATTGGTTGAGGATGCATCGAAGGAATAATCGGTTTCACCATTGAACCAAGCGGAGCGCTGGTCGGTGGTGGTGATGTCGTCAAGAATGTCCTTCCTTGCGAAGTAATATTCGGCAGAGGTGTCGGACGTGTTGATGTTTACGTTCTGTGCCGCGCTGAAGGGCAACAGAATGTTATAAACATAACCGAACGTGCCGCCCTCGGTGCCCTCTGTACCAGGGTTCCACAGTATGAATGATGTATCAGACAGCGAGCTCATCGAACTTTCGAAGGCAGAAGTTGTAGAATTGGAGATCTGCTGATTTGCAAGATCGCTTTCGTATCTGTTCTTGAGGAATGTGTATTCGCCATTTTCTACCGTGTCTATGCTGGCCTCCTGTTCAGCCTGGTAACGCTCGTAATACTCGTTGATTACCTGCTGCTGGAGCTGGGCGAGATACTCCTCCTGAATGTAGGAGATGTTCATAAGGTCGCGCACATCGCCATCCTCTTCAGTGAGAAGAAAATTGTCCCTCAGATTGGTGATGAACGAGGCGTATGCCTTACGACGGGTCTGAATGGTAGACCCCTCGAGCTTATCCTCGGCGTAGATGCCGAGGGCTTCGTCGCTTGCATAATCGTAACCGTCGCTTTCGCTGGAGTAACCGGTGTAGACGCCGTAATCGAGTTTGCCGTCTTCAGTAAGGGGAAGGAAGTCCTCCACCTCCGTGCCCGCGCCCGTGGGAGTCGTGCGGGTGTCAGATGAGGAAGAACTCTCCTCGTCGCCATTTATAATACTCTCCTCAATGGAATCGAGAGAGGAGTTTATGCTGGAATAGAGCGCATACTGCGCAAGCATTACGCGATCACTGCCGGCATCGTCACTGACTTCGCCCTCGAGGAGAAGTTCGTATCTTTCCACTTCGCCCTCTGTATCCAGATATTGCTGATAGAAGCCAGCATTCTCTCCGCACTTGTCCCTTATGAGGCTGAGAGTGGCATACTGCGTTACAACTGCAGTGCTTGTCAGCGCATCAACAAGCATTTCAAAAATTTCGGCATAGCTGTAACTGTTTACGAGAGAGCTGCCCGCATTGTAGAACGCCGCCACGAGATCTCTTTTTACAATCTCTCTGGACGAGGAAATGGCGCCTGCATATTCCGATAGGGCGACGCCGTTTTTGACGTCGTCGGCAAGAGCATCGCTCTGCGAAATATCAACAGTGGCGATGACCTGCTTCATATCCTCTTCATTTATGGTGTCGCATCCCGCCGCAAAGGCGACGGACATAGTGAGTGTTGCCGCAAGGGCCGCGCAGATAAGTTTTTTAGCTTTCATTAAAAATTTCTCCGCAGGCGAACGCCTTACAGGCAGTCCGCCATTTTTACAATACTCATATATTATACGATATTTAAAATATTATAGCAAACAAATTTTATGGATTTTGCGTGAAACTTGCCGCGAATTTTAAAAAATTTGTCATGCCGAGCATAGTTTTGACGGGCGTGGCCGACGGTTTGAACACAATGGACGGCACTCTTGCCATAGACAGCGTGACTTTGCCCGAATATCTTTGGAGTGCGGCCGAAAGTTTTCCGTCGCTGAGCGAATTTACGCCCGCAAGTTCGAGCGTGCCCCCCCTGGAATTTACGCTTATCTTTTTTACGCCGAAGGGCGAGGCGTAAGCCTTTAAGACGGCGATTATCAGCAGGTTGAACACGCAGTCCGGCATCTCGCCGTAGTTCTCCTCTATTGAGTGAAGCACGCGCTTGTAATCGCCCACCGTGCGGATCTCGGCAATCTGCTTGTAAGCGTCCAGTCTGCCGGCGCTGCTCTCGATATAGCTTTCGGGAATATAGGCCGTGGCCTTCACGTCAAGTTCGGCAGAGAACACGTTTTCACCCGTGAGCTCCTCTTTTAAGAGTTTGGAGTACAGCTCGTAGCCTACCTTGTCCATGTGTCCGTGCTGCTCGGCGCCGAGCACGTTGCCCGCGCCGCGTATCTCCAGGTCGCGCATGGCTATTTTAAAGCCCGAACCGAGTTCGGTAAACTGCATTATGGCCTTGAGCCTTTCGGTGGCTTCGCTGGTCATTACTTTGTCGGGACGGAAGGTGAAGTATGCCGAGGCCAGGCGGGCGCCCCTGCCCACCCTGCCGCGCAACTGATAGAGCTGGGAGATACCGAGGCGGTCGGAATCGATGACTATTATGGTGTTCGCGTTGGGCAGGTCGATGCCGTTTTCGATTATGGTCGTGGTGACGAGCACATTCTTTTCGCCGCGGTAGAAGGCGAACACGTTGCCCTCAAGCGTGTTTTTGTCCATTCGTCCGTGAGCGTATGTGATATTTGCTTCGGGCACAAGCTCACAGAGCTTTCCTGCGAAGGACGAGATTGTCTCCACCCTGTTGTACAGCACAAACACCTGTCCACCGCGCGAAATTTCACGCAGAATGGCGTCGCGGATGAGCGCGGGAGTCTCCTCCACCACGTAGGTCTGCACGGGCAGTCTCTTCTGGGGCGGGGTATTTATGGTGCTTATGTCCCTTATGCCCGCCAGAGACATGTGCAGGGTACGGGGAATGGGCGTGGCCGTCATCGTAAGGCAGTCTATGTCGTTTTTGATGTGCTTAATCTTTTCCTTGTGCTCAACGCCGAAGCGCTGTTCCTCGTCGAGGACGAGCAGGCCGAGATCGTAGAACTTGACATCGTCGGATAAAAGACGGTGGGTGCCGATTATGACGTCGATATCACCATCGGCGAGCTTTTTTAAGACCTTCTGCTGTTCGGCGGGAGTTTTGAAACGGTTGAGCTTTTCAACGCGCACGCCGAAGTCATTGAAGCGCTTTAAGGCCGTCTGGTAATGCTGTTCCGAAAGTATGGTGCTGGGGCACATGAATGCCGCCTGCTTGCCGCCGAGCACGCACAGATATATTGCGCGCAGGGCAACTTCGGTCTTGCCGTAGCCGACGTCGCCGCACAGCAGTCTGTCCATAACCTTGGGGGAGCACATATCCCTTTTTATCTCTTCAATGCTGGCGAGCTGGTCGGGCGTCTCCTCATACTCGAAGGCCTCCTCGAACTCCTCCATCATTGCGGCGTGTTCGGGGAAGGCGTAGCCCTTTTTTGCCGCGCGTTCGGCATACAGCTCCTTTAAATCGAAGGCCAGCTTCTTTATGGACTGGCGCACCCTCTCCTTTACCCTGTCGAATTCGGCGCCGCCTATCTTCGAGAGTGCGGGATTGCTCTCGCCCGTGTATTTGGAGAGGATATCCATCTGCTCGACGGGGACATACAGCACATCGCCGCCGCGGTATTCTATGGCGATGTACTCCTTTATACCGTCCGTCGTTTCAATCTTTTTGGTACCGGTGATCTTGCCTATGCCGTGCTTTTCATGGACGGCGTAGTCGCCGATTTCAGGCGAGGTGAACATATCGCCCCTGCGGCGGCGCAGGCGGCGCTGGACAGACTTTGTGTAGATATCGCCGCTGCCGACGACGGCCAGCTTGGCCTCGTGCAGGACAAAGCCCTTGTACAGCTCCTCCGAGCTGAGGCATACGCCGCGCATGGCATCCAGCCTGTCGGGCAGAGGGTCTGCGGCGATCATCTGGCTGTCGAGCGCGTCGGTGAGCTTTTCAAGCCGCTGAACGTTGCCCGTGAATATAAGAACGCGGTATCCGCCCGCACGCCAGTTTTTGACGTCCTCTATGAGCGTGGGTACAGAATTGAGATAGGACGGCGTGGGCGTAGAGCGCAGGTTGTAGGTCTTAAGCGGTCTGAAAAACTGCGTTGACGAGGTGAATGTCTGCAACGCGAGGTTGCGGAAGGAATTTATGCGGGCGATGAACGCGTCCCCGGTCATCATCTGGTCGAGGGAGAAGGCAAAGACCTCTCCCCCCGCCTTTAAATTTTTGTATCTTTCGCGGTGCTCCTTTCCGACGGCGGTGAGCCTGTCGGAGATGGTCTTACACTCGTCGAGTATGACGAGTGCATCAGCAGGCAAAAGATCGAACACCGTGCGCGAGGACGATAAGAGCGGCATGAGGAAGGCCGCTCCGGCAAACGGTGCGCCGCTTGAAAGCTTTGTTTCTATCTCATCCGCAAGGGCGCGCGAGCGTTCGTGTGCGTGTACGTCGGGGCAGTCTTTAAGTCCCGCAGAGAGCGCAGAATGGATTTTAGGCAGGTCGGTCTCTTCTACGGCGCAGTCGGTTGCGGCAATGATTGTGACCGTCTGAACATCCTCAAGCCGCTCGCCGCTGACTGAATCATAGGGGCGTATTCTCTCGACAGAGTCGCCGAAAAAGTCTATGCGGACGGGATTTTCGCTCCCCACGGGCCAGATATCCAGAATGTCGCCGCGCAGGGCAAAGCAACCTGCCGTTTCGACGGCATACTCGCGGGTATAACCCATACCGACAAGGGTAGCGGGCAGGGACATGAAATCCGCCTCCTCCCCCTTATTTAAGACAACCGTAGGCAGGGATGCGGGCACGAGCTGAAGAGCCGATTCCACGTCGCAGACAATTATTTCTGCGCCGCAGAAAATGCCGTGCAGAGCATCTATGCGTCGAAAGAGCGCATCACGGGAGATTGCATCCTTGTATAAAAGCACGTCGTCCTTGGCCGAAAGGTATGCACACTTTTTGCCGGAAAGCGTCTTTATGGCCTCACACGCCTTTTCGGCGGCGATGTGGTCGGGCGCAATGTACAGGCTGACGCCTTCAAATAATGAAGCGGTTAGGTATTTTTGACTATCAGATACACCAAAAACCGCCGTCGGAGTACCGAGGCGGACGTCGCTTTGCAGGGCGGGATAGTCGCCCTTTAAGTTGTCGCAAGTGAAAAAGTTTCTATTCATTCAATGCAGTGTTACCGCAACAGGGCGGCATGGCTGAAATATTTCAACCGTTGTAGCGGGTCATTACAATTTCGGTCTTTTCGCCCTTGGCGAGAGCGAGTGCCGCATCTGCCGCCCTGCCGCAGGCCAAGACAAAGAGGTCGTAGTCCTCCGGACGGACGTTGGAGAGCACATAATTAATTATAGGTATATTGACTTCGGGGTCGCGGATGCCTATGCGGATGCGGACAAAGTCGGACGAGCCTGTCTCGGCTATGACCGAGCGCATGCCGTTGTGCGTGCCCGCGCTGCCGGACGGGCGTATGCGCACATGACCCTTGGGAATGTCGTAGTCGTCGTAGATGACTACAAGGTCGGAAGGCGCAGCCTTGTACTTGGCGAGAAGTTGTTTTACCGCCCTGCCGGAACAGTTCATATAAGTTAAGGGGCGGGCGATTATTACCTTTTCACCATCCACGTTTGCCTCTGCGCATATGGCCTCGCACTGACGTTTTTTAAACTTTACGCCGAGGTTTGCGGCGAGGTCGCCGACGGCCAGCCAGCCCATGTTGTGGAAGGTTTTGAAATATTTTTCCTCAGGATTACCCAGTCCTACTATTATCTTCATATTATATAATTATTTGAACTCAGTGAGGCACGGTTAAACGAACCTCATTTTCAAAAACAAAGCCACAGACGCGCTGTGGCTTTGGTGGGTTGCAAAAACGTATCAGTCGTAAATTTTGGACATCGACTTGTCCATATATACATTTTCGATGGCCGCGGCAAAGATGTTTGCAGTGGAGATCATCTTGAAGATGGGAAGCATCTTTTCGACAGGGATATTTATAGTGTCGAGCATGGCAAGTTCGGTTATGGGCGATGAAGCCAGCCTTTCTACTGCGGGGCCCGACAGAACGCCGTGCGAGCAGCAGGCGTAAATTTCCTTGGCGCCCGCCTCCTTCAGGGCCTTGGCGCCCTGAACTATGGTGCCGGCGGTATCTATCATATCGTCGACCATAAGGCAATTTTTACCTTCGACGTCGCCGATGATGTTCATAACCTCCATTACGTTGGCCTTGGGACGGCGTTTGTCGATGATGGCCATCTTCGCGTCCATTCTGGCGGCAACCTTGCGCGCCCTGGCAACCGAGCCGATGTCGGGCGAGACGACAACGAAGTTATCATCCACCTTGGGTTTGAAGTAATTGTAGAGTGTAGGCCCGCCGACGAGATTGTCGAGGGGAATATCGAAGAAGCCCTGTATCTGAAGGCAGTGCAGATCCATTGTGAGCACCCTGTCTGCACCTGCGGAGGTTAAAAGATTGGCAACGAGTTTTGCGGTTATGGGCTCGCGGGAGCGTGCCTTTCTGTCCTGACGGGCATAGCCGAAATAGGGAATTACGGCCGTAATTCTGCCTGCCGAAGCCCTCTTGGCGGCATCTATCATTATGAGCAGTTCCATCAGATTGGTATTGACGGGATCGGACGTGGACTGAATTAAAAAGACGTCTCTGCCGCGGATGGATTCGTCGTAGCGGACATAGATTTCGCCGTCGGAAAAGTGGGTGAGTTCCATTTCGCCGAGCGTGGTGTTGAGCTTGGCGGCAATTTTTTCGGCCAAAGGCCTGTTGGAATTACCTGCAAAGAGCTTGATTTCGGTGCCGTGGTTGATCATTGAAGTGCTATTCCTCCGAGTGTCTTCATTAGTTGCGCCCGCTTTTCCGCAGGCGAAAATTATGCAGTGTAATAATTTTGTAATTTAATTGTATAATTTCCCGCCGATAAAGTCAACACGAATGGGCGGAATTTTTTAAGATAAAATTATAATGTAAAAAATTTTCCTTTTTTATCCAACAAAAATCAACTCAGCAACGGAACAGTCATCTAAACCGCACCGTTGCTGAATAAATACATATAAAGTTAAGTATTACCACGCCACAGCAACACCATCGACATAATGCCAGAAATTCCCTTCTTCTGATGGCTGCTCTTCAGAATAGAAATATAATGTAGCCTGAGGTGACCTCAAAGATAGGTTATAATACAAACCCTCCCATTCTGCCTCAGTCCCTTCAAAATATATTGCCTTCAAATTATCGCACAAATAGAACGCAAAACTATCCAGATATGTAAGCGATGCCGGCAGAACAACTCTTTCGAGTTTATCGTCAGCGGAAAATGCATATTCCCCGATTATCGTTAAAGTATTCGGAAAGATTATGCTCACAACAGAATCACAGTTGCTAAACGCATGATCGTCAATTTCTTCGATTGTTGACGGCAAAATTATTTCTTCAAGCGCCGAGCAGTTGTAAAATGCATATTTCCCTATCTTTTTTATTCCTTCAGGCAGCACAACTTTTTTGAGCACACTACAATTAGAGAGCACAGAATATGATACCTTTTGCACGCCTGACGGAAAGATAAATTCTTCAAGAGACGTCCTAAAAAAAGCTCTTGGACCAACAGACTGAATTTCATCAGACAGCGTTATACCAGCCAACCATTCACATCCGCTAAATGCACCACCGGCAATACAAGTGATACCGGATGGAAGCTGATCTATAACGGTGCCCTGAGGCATATCGCCCCTGTATTCATAAAGTATATAGTCGTTAAAAATTACATACCCTTCGGGCTGGGAGTTATACCAGGCAGTAGATGAAAAAACTCCATCCCCCATATATTTGATATTTTCAGACATTGTAATTTTTTCGAGAAACGAACAGCCTGCAAACACGGAGTCTCCCAATACAGTGACACTGTCAGGAATGGCTACTTCCGATAATAATACACAGTCGATGAATGCCCCATCACCTATTTCCACAACACTATCGGGTATCTCTATCTGTAACAGGTTCTGACAGCCGGAAAAACACGTCATGCCGATACTGGTAACGGAGGGTAAATCTATATGAGAGATTCCGCTTTCACGTAATACACCGTCATTGAGCTCTGTCAGCCCTGAAGGAAGATTTATTTCTTTTAAACTGAGACACCCACAAAACGCACCGTTGCCTATCTCAACAACGCTTTCGGGAAGTTCGAATTGAGTAACGGCCGAGCAATTCTGGAAAGCGGCTTCACCTATACTCTCTAAATATGCGGGAAGCCGAAAACTTGTGGTAACACGGTTATAAACGGCTCCACTAAGGGAAGATATATAAAATGCATACGAAGCTATGCGCTTTACAGGCAGATTATTGTAATAATCCGGAATTACTACGCGGCCCTCCAGTCCGGTAAAATCGGAATATGCTCTTGTAACCTCGTACCCGCTGAGATCAGGCAGAAGCGTATATGTAAGATTCTGGTTGGGTTGTTCATATACATAATCGTACTCACTCCAATCAGAATCGATGTAATCAAGCCCGGAGCCAACTGCCTTAACGCGAAAGGTTAAGGATACGCTGTGATCAAAGTAGGGCAATTCGTAATAATTGCGATAGGTCTGCTCTTGGGTATCTTCATATGCAATAATATAACCCTGCGCCTGCTCCACTTCATCCCACAGCAGAATATCGTTTTGGAGACGCAGATTTGCGGGGGCAGAGAGCTGCTGCGGTTCAAGAGGTTGCTCTTCGGGACTGCAGGCTGCCAGGCCGCATGCGATCAGCACAAAAAATAAACATAACATCGCATACTGAACAATTTTCTTCATTGCCTATCACCCCTTTCAATCAAGAATTTCATTTAATAACAGCAGAATGTCTTCATCTGCAGAATCATTATAGTTTACGTCGTAATCATACTCAATATCTGAATTTGTAATAACCCATAGCCCATTCGGACTATAAGTAACGGGAACTTCTTCCCAAATATAAACAGGGATATTCATACTGATATCACCATAGTTAGTATTTTGACCGTCATGCAATAACTGATAAAAATCCAAATCCAACAACCATATTCCCATAGCGTAAAACTTATTGGCGTCACTATAAGACTCATTCTGAAGTGAAAAACGTATATCTTCTACCGTCATTGCACTATATGAACATAAATCATAAAGGTTAACATATCCACCGTCAGCATTAACAAGAATGTTAATATTGTGGAAATGTAATAACTCCAGAATAAACTGAACATTGTTAGTATTGTTTAAATTGAGTTATGCACTGACAAATATCAATTTACAATCATTACCTTTTAATGCAGCAAAAAAAGTTTCTAAAATCATTGGATCAATCTGACTTTGCTTATTTTCAAATATTACACAACTGCCCTCCGGCACATTATCAAAATATGAATCATTCATCATTTCCAGCAATGATAAATAGGTTAAATTTAAGCAAACGTAAATGTCTTATCTGAAATAAAAATTCCAAACGAAACCAACACAAAAATAATAATCAGACTCAAAAAAGTTTTTGCTGAATTTTTCATTTTGTTCCCTCTTAACTTAAAATAATTTTTTATAATTTCATTTTAACACCTTTATGCTTTTATGTCAATATCACATATAACATATAATTTTCACAATTGTTTATAGTTTTTATAAGCGCACTTTATTAAACTACAGAAAAATACGCACCGCTTATAAGCAGTGCGTACGGCCGATAAAATATTTGTTTTTAATCTTTGGCCTTCTTTTTGGCCTTTTCGCGGGCGCGCATCGAGGAGAAAAAGTCGGAGAGAATGGCCCTGCACTCCTCCTCCATCACGCCGCCCTCAACCTCAATTTTGTGGTTGAGAAGGTTGGCATTTGCAATCTCGTTGGTGAGCGAGCGCCCCTTGTCCTCATGGGCGCCGAAATAGATTTTTTTGATACGCGCATTCAGGGCCGCACCCATGCACATGGGGCAGGGTTCGAGCGTTACATACAGCTCGCACTCAGGTATGCGCCAGCTCTTCAATTTTTTGCAGGCCTTTTCGATGGCCTCAATCTCGGCGTGGGCGGTGGCTATCTGCCTGCCCGTGCGGCGGTTGTGACCGCGGGCGATTACCTTGCCGTCGAGCACGACGACGGCGCCTATGGGCACTTCGCCCTCGTCGTACGCCTTCTGAGCGCACTTGAGTGCGCTCATCATAAACTTATTTTTCATAATTTTCCGTAAAATATCTGAGCGCGCCAAAGCAACTTTTAAGATGGCGCAACTGCTTTATCGGGTGCGAAAGGTCATCGGAGCCGCACTCTATGGTGTAGGCGGGTATGCCCAGCTTTTGTATGCACCAGTCCTTGTAGCCGCCCGCGCTGCCGACAATTTTTTTGACGGCATAGCCCGTGGACTGCGCCAGCAGGCGGGCGCCATCTTCGTCCCCGCCGCCGCCAAATTCCCAGTAGATCTCTCCGCCCTTGGTGTGGAAGCTGAAGGTGACATACGGCCGTATTTTTTGCGTGAAGCGGGCGAGGGCGAGGCTCTCACTCTCGGAGAAGGGCTTATCGCCTATGCAGTTCTGCGCGCCGCGCGTGCGGGTGTTGAGCCTGCCCGTACCCCAATCCGCATCGAAATTGACGTTCAAGTCGACGCCGCGGGCGTTGGCCTTCCACATGGGCAGAAGGGTCTGGCTGAATATGGCGCCGTCGGGGTTGGCAAGCGGAATTATCCACCCGCCCTCTTGGGTAGGTTTTTTTATGTGCCTGAGCGCGAGACGGGCGGTTATCCACTCGCGGCCGTGAATGGCGTACACGGCGATATACTGTCTGCCGAAGAGACTGCCGACGTGCATTGCGGGTATGGGCCTGCCTTCGAAGGAGTAGCCTATTACGCACTTGCGGCCCTTATAGTTTTTGTAAAATTTCAATACCTCGTTATATATCACGGGATATTATATTCATCAGCTTACTTGTGATATTCTCCCCCGCCGTTTATCATAAAGGCGCGGTATATCTGTTCGCACAGTATTACGCGCATGAGTTGGTGCGGGAAGGTCATATCCGAAAAGGACAGTTTAAGCTTTGCCGCGTTCTTCACGGAGGGCGAAAGCCCCTCCGACGAGCCTATTACGAAGGTTATCGTCCGGCCCGCGTCGCACAGGCATTTTATGCGTGAGGCGAGGCCTTCGCTGGACAGTTTTTGCCCCTCCACGCACAGCGCGATGACGTAACCCTGCGCTCGGCGGGCAATGGCGGCGCCCTCTTCCTCCAGATTTCTGCCTTCGGCAATTTCGGTTATCTCCAGTTTGCAGAAGCGCGAAAGGCGTTTGGAATATTCGGCGACGGCCGAGCGGTAAAACTCCTCCTTTATCTTGCCGACGCAGACAATGTTGACCTTAATCATAGCGAAAACAGCCCCAGAATCCAGACGAGGAACATGACCAACAGCCCCGCGCCGCCCCAGACGAAGAGGCTCTTGGTTTCGCCGTCAAGACCGCGGCGAACAGGCTTTTTATCTATAATGAGCCAGGCGAGCGCGCCCGCCAGCGAGAGCGCAGCGCAGACTATCAGGAGCGCGTATCCCCATGTCGTCATCGGGAGATTGCCGCTCTCGTCCACGACAGACAGGCCGTTGAGCACGATTATTATGCCGTTGTTTAAAAAATGGGCTAGCATGGACGGCAAGACCGAGCCAGAACGCAGGGCGATGAGAGCAAACACACAACCGCAGATGAACTGGTAGATGGTCTGCTCTACCGAACCGTGATAGAGTGAAAAGAGAAGCGCCGTTAAAAATATTGACTTTACCGTGCCGGCGCCGAGGTTGGCGTTGTATAAAATTGAGCCGCGGAAGAGAAGCTCCTCCACCGCCGCGGGCAGAAGGGCGATTACGACGAGGCAGCCCATCATTCCCCATCCCTCCGGCGAGGGAAGCGCGGACTGCGCAGGCATGTATCCGCAAAGCTGCAGCAGCTGAACGAACAGGCTGTTGAGCGGAGAGATTGCAAACAGCAGGCCGAACACGGCCAGTATTGCTATTAGATAGTACTTGGGGGCGCACTTAATCGGTGCGGCGGCGCGGAGCGGGGTCTTTAAATATTTTGTGGAGAGCGCAAGCGTTATGCATATGGCTATGGGCGAAGCGAAATAGCCCAGATATGCCGCAGCGTCGCCCGTCAGCCCCGCGCCCTGAATGATGAGGGAGATTATAAGGCTTATTACGATGTAAAAGCAGACATCGGCGCTGTAAATCGCGCCCGCCCGCGCACCGTAGGAATTTTCGCCGAGCAATGAATTCATACGCACATTATACAGCAATTTTGGGTTTTAGTAAATTAATTGCTTTGCGTTTAAATAAAATTGTTGCAAAATTCTGATTACAGTTCCGGTCAATCAATATACGGCAAAAATTGATTGACAAGTTATTTTTCAGACTGTATAATTTAAATAACGGCTGTGACCGGGACAGACGCACAAAAAGTTCTTTAAAAGAGAAGGCGAACCCGAAGGCTGAAAGGTTGCCTTAAAGGATATGTGCGGTATTCACCCGCGAGCCGGACGCGCGAAATGCAAAAATTAGCGCGCCCCGCCACTCCTGCGTAAATGGAACATAAGGCGGTAAGGATATCCTTACCGTGAAATCGGGTGGTACCGAGTAAGTGTGCATAACTTCCTCCCCGTGTCTTTAAGACGCGGGGATTTTTTATTTTAAAGAGGTTTTTATGATAGAAGAAAAAATTGAAGAGCTCAAACAAAAAATCGACGATATGGCCAAGGACATAAAGAGCAGCAAGTCATTAGCCGAACTCAAGCTGGCGTTCTTCGGAAAGCAGGGCGAAATTTCCGAGCTGATGAAGGGCATGCGCGATATTCCCAAGGAAAAGCGGCCCGAAGTAGGAAAGATTATAAACGCACTGCGCGACTGGGCCAACGCCAAGTTTGACGCGCTTGAGGAGAACGTTAAAAGAATAGAGCTTGAACAGCTCTACAAATCCGAAAAGACCGACGTAACTCTGCCCGGCCACAGACTGCCTTACGGCGCATACCACCCCAACACGCTGGTTATACGCGAGCTTGTGGACATCTTTTCCGGTATGGGTTTCGAGGTGTTCGAAGGGCCTGAAATCGAGAACGACTACTACAACTTCACGGCGCTAAACACGCCCAAAGACCACCCCGCGCGCGATATGCAGGACACATTTTATATTACCGACGAACTATTGCTGCGCACGCAGACCTCTGCAGGCCAGATAAGGGTTATGGAGAACAAAAAGCCGCCCATCAAAATTCTTTCGCCTGGCAAGGTGTATCGCAGCGACGACGACGCCACCCACTCCCCCATGTTCAGTCAGATGGAAGGCCTTGTTGTAGACAAGGGCATTACGCTGTGCGACTTAAAGGGTATGCTGGATGAGTTTGCGAAAAAGATATTCGGAAGTTCTGTCAAAACGCGCCTCCGCCCCTCCTACTTCCCCTTCACCGAGCCTTCGGTTGAGGTGGACGTGAGCTGTTTTGAGTGCGGCGGAAAGGGTTGCCGCCTCTGCAAGGGCACTGGCTGGATTGAAGTACTTGGCGCAGGCATGGTCAACAGGCGCGTGCTTGAAGGATGTGGAATTGACCCCGACGAGTATACGGGCTTTGCCTTCGGCATGGGCATAGAGCGCATTGCAATGTTAAAGTACGGAATCAACAATATGAAGATGCTCTTCGAGGGCGACGTGAGATTCTTAAAGCAGTTTAAGAATTAATTTTGTGAGGATTGAGATATGAAAGCACCTTTAAGCTGGTTGAAAGATTATGTTGATATAGACGTTTCCGCCGAAGAGTTGCAAAAAAAGCTGTTCGGCTGCGGATTTGAAGTTGAAGAACTGATAGATACAGGCAAGGATATTTCGGGCGTGGTAGTCGGCGAAGTTGTGGAGTGCGAACCCGTTGAAGGGACGCACCTGCACGTGTGCAAGGTTGACTGCGGCGAGCACGGAATTTTGCAGATCTGCTGCGGCGCGGACAACGTGGCTAAAGGCATCAAGGCGCCCGTGGCGCTGGTCGGCGCCACCGTTTACGCCACCGCAAAGGACCACGTGACGATTGAAGGCGTGATGACCATAAAAAAGGGCAAACTGCGCGGCATAGACTCATACGGTATGCTCTGTTCGGGCGTGGAGATAGGCGTGAGCGGAGATATGTTCGAGGGTGCCGACTACAACGGCCTCCTCCTGCTGCCCGCCGACTGGAAGAACGGCGAGGACGTAAAACCCCTTTTGGGGCTCGACGACTACATCTTTGACATTGGCGTAACAGCCAACAGACCCGACTGCCAGAGCATTCTGGGCATAGCCCGCGAAGTGGCGGCAGTGCTCGGCAAGCCTTTGAATCGCCCCGACTGCTCCTACACGACCGTGCACTGCGAAGAGCCCGTAAAGGTTACAGACCTTGCGCCCGACCTGTGCCCCAGATATATTGCGCACTACGTAAAGGACATCAGAATTGCCCCTTCGCCCATGTGGATGAGAAGGCGGCTGGCGCTGTGCGGACTGCGCTCGATAAATAATGTTGTCGACATAACAAACTTTGTGCTCCTTGAAATGGGCCAGCCTATGCACGCGTTCGACCTCTCCACCCTCAAGGGCAGGGAGATAGTCGTCCGCCGCGCAAAGGACGGCGAAGAGATTGTCACCCTCGACGAAAAGTCCTTCAAGCTCAACCACGAAAACCTTGTAATCTGCGACGGCGACAAGCCCGCGGCGCTTGCAGGCATTATGGGCGGTCTCAACAGCGAGATCGAGGACGGCACCAAAGAACTGCTCTTCGAGGCGGCAAAGTTCGCCCGCGACAGCGTGAGAAAGACTTCGCGCGCGCTCGGCCAGCACTCCGATTCCTCGGCCATGTTCGAAAAGGGCGTAAACGAATACACCACCGAGATGGCGATGAACAGGGCGCTTCACCTCATTCAGGAGCTGGGTTGCGGCACCGTGACCAACGTGCACTGCGACGTAAAGACGCCCTATTCGCACGACGGCGCAAAGGCTATGACGGTGAGCATCTCTAAAATCAATGCGCTCCTGGGCATAACAGTGCCCACGGAGGATATGCGCGACATACTTACGCGCCTTGACTTCGGCGTGAAGATTGACGGCGACGATATGACGCTGGACGTGCCTGCCTACCGCGAGGACATAGACGGCTACCCCGACATTGCCGAAGAGATAATAAGGATGTACGGCTATGACCACATTCACGGCACCTTTATGCCCACGGCAAAGGTGACCAACGGCGGATTTAACGACGAACAGAAAGCGGAAAACAACCTAAAGAGGGCGCTGGTTGAACAGGCGCTGTACGAAATATCCACATATTCCTTCTATTCAGAAAAGGATCTGGATATGTTGCGCATACCCGCCGATGCGCCCGAAAGGCAATTCATTAAGATTAAGAACCCCATCGGCGAGGATTTATCGGTGATGCGCACCACCCTTGCCCCCTCCATGCTCAACACGATCGTGCGCAACCTGCGCCGCGGCAATATGGAGGGCAGACTGTTTGAGATTGCCAAGGTATACATTCCCAAGGAATTGCCCTTAAAGGACTTCCCCGAAGAGCACAAAAAGCTGTGCATCGGTTTATTCGGGCTGTGCGACTTCTTCGATCTGAAGGGCGTAACCGAGGCCGTGGCCGACAGCCTGCGCACAAAATTCGAGTATGTACCCTCCGCCCGCTCCTTCCTGCACCCCGGCGTATGCGCAGACATAGTCTGCGACGGCAGGGTGATTGGCTATGCGGGCAGACTCGACCCTGCGATATCCGAGGAACTGGCCCTGGAAAGAAAGGTATTTATAGCCGAGATAGATTACGAGGCGCTGATGAGCTGTGCAAGGCCCTTCAGGTATAACGCCCTGCCCAAGTTCCCCGAAGTCACGCGCGACCTGGCCCTGGTGGCGGATATGGACGTGACGTGCGGCCAGATTGAAAAGGCGATTTATTCGGCCTGCAAGTATGTGACGGACGTAAGGCTGTTTGACATCTACA
>DVNU01000019.1 GCA_018714165.1 Candidatus Coproplasma excrementipullorum
ACAAACTTTTGTGAACGATTGCATTTTAAAGCGGCGTGCGCAGACCTTACGGTCTGCGCACGCCTATTTGTGCTTATGCTCTTGCCGACAGTCTGAAAATTCAGTCGTCGCCGACAAATTCGTCATGGAAACGCTTTACCTCTTCGGGGTCGAGCGAAATTTTTTGGAGCGACCCCGTGTATTCGTTGGCGCTGACGGTCTCCTCGTCCACGTCGCCGCGCCTGAATTTTTTGTTCTTTTTCATACAGCTAATTTGCGCAGTCCTTTAAAAATTATACGCAAAAAGCGGTTGGGCGGCACATATGTGCCGCCCAACCGCTTTTGAATTACTTCTCCATTCCGCAGGCGAACATCTCAGACGGCATACCGCCGCCCGAAGCTACCGCCCTTAAAAAGGCGTAGCCGCCCGAAAAATTGTAACAAGTATACCCGTTCTGTGCAAGTATGCGGCAGGCGAGGTAGCTGCGAAGGCCGCTGTGGCACATCACGTACACGCGTTTAGCCTTCGGCACTTCGCCGATGCGGGAGCGCAGGTCGTCGAGCGGAATATTGACAAAGCCCTTGGCGTGGCCGGCGGCGTATTCCGCAGGCGTGCGCGCATCGAGCAAAAATGCGCCATCATCTGTCGTTAACCCCGCAATATCCGCATACGAAAACTGTTTTACCAGCCCGTTCTTTATATTTTCAATCATATATCCCGCCATATTGACTGGGTCTTTTGCCGAGGAATAGGGCGGCGCATAGGCGAGGTCAAGCTCGGTCAGCTCATAGGCCTTAAGTCCCGCGCGCATGGCCGTGGCAAGCACGTCTATGCGCTTATCCACGCCGTCATACCCCACTATCTGCGCGCCGAGCAGTTTATATGTCCTCCTCTCGAAGAGCACCTTCATAGTCATAGTGCGCGCGCCCGGATAATAGCCCGCGTGCGACGAGGGGGACAGCACAACGGCCTCGCAGTCCAGGCCAAGCGATTGCGCCGTCTTTTGGTTTATGCCCGTGGTTGCCACGGTCATATCGAACACCTTGATGACCGACGAACCCTGCGAGCCGCCGAAGGTTGTGGGAATGCCGCAGATGTTGTCGGCGGCGATGCGGCCCTGTTTGTTGGCGGGGCCGGCGAGAGATATGAGCGACTTTTTGCCCGTGACAAAGTGCGTAATCTCCACCGCGTCGCCCACGGCGTAGACATCGGGAGCGGACGTCTGCATACGTTCGTTGATGCATATTGCCCCCTTAATGCCTGTTTTGAGCCCCGCATTCTGCGCGAGGGCGCTGTCGGGAAGGACGCCCAGGGCGGCCACTGCAATGTCGCAGGCAACGGCGGTACCGCCTGATAGGTTGCACTTCAGCCCCTCTTCGTCGCGGCTGAAGGACTGTACGCTTGCGCCGAAGCGCACCTCCACCCCCTCGCGCCTCAGCTTTGAGGAGACGAGGCAGGCCATATCGTAATCGAGGGGCGCGAGAAGCTGGTCTGGCCGCTGGAGTATAGTGACTTTGAGGCCCGCGCGCACGAGATTTTCGGCGAGCTCTATGCCGATGTAACCGCCGCCCGCAATGACGGCCGTGCGCGGCCCGTTGCAGTCGATATAGTCCCTTATGGCCAGAGTGTCCTCGACGGTGCGGAGAGTGAACACGCCCTTAAGATGCGCGCCCCCGATGCCAAAGAGCGCGGGTTTTGCGCCCGTGGCGATGATGAGCTTGTCGTAGCCATCGGTAAATACTGCGCCGCTCTTTAAATCTTTTACAGTCACGCGCTTTGCAGACGTGTCTATCGCCGTGACTTCGTGGTTGACTTTTGCTACAATGTTGAAGCGCGCAAAAAAGGACCGCGGGGTCTGCAGAGTAAGCTCTGCTCTGTCCTCAATCTCGCCGCCGATATAGTATGGCAGGCCGCAGTTGGCGTAGGAAATGTAGCCCGAACGCTCATAGATGACAATCTCAGCGCTCTCGTCCAACCTTCTTAGGCGGGCGGCGGCCGTGGCGCCGCCCGCCACTCCGCCAATTATTATAACTTTCATTCAAAAATCTCCTTGCAATCAGTACTTTTTCGTCCGACAAATGTGACCTAACAGCTTGCGGGACATAAAGAACGGGCCTATGCCGCTCGGAGTCTCGTGCGTGACTATGTACGTCCAGCCGTAGCTTGCGCCTACGACGTAGAACTCACCGCTTGTACTGTCGTTTGACTCTATTCCTGCGGCGGTGAGAGCCGCCCCCGGCAGGGGCAGACCGTCCTTGTCGCCCGTCAGGTATGCGCAGGTCGCGCCCGATTTGTCGGCCCTGTCGTACGCCCTGCGTGCCGCGTCGCCTTCGAGAAATTTATCCTTGGGGATAAAGTTATCGCAGAAAACCGTCCAGATATACCTGCCTTCTATATATTCCTTGTACTGTGCGACGGTCAGTCCGGGTGCAAAGACCCTCAGCCACCTTTTAAAGAAGGGCCGCTCGTCATAGTGCTGATAGTCCTTCAACAGCCGCCTTTTGCCGTCGTCTTTGTCCTCTTTCATATCCTCTCCTTTATTAGCTTTAAATTATTATACCACGCCGCAGGCTCAATTACAATAGCCGCGGAAAAATTGCGGCAATTTGTTTGCGCGCTGAATGACTGCGCCATTGAAAGCTACTGCCTTAATTACTTGTTTATATGGTAAGGAAAGTAAGGTTTAGAAGGAATAGCTTACTATTCTTGCATTAATATAAATTTTTGGATTCTTTTTACCCGCTGTCGGCCAATTATGCGCCGGATACGTTCGACTGCGGACTTCGTCCTCCGCTCAGTATGACAGCGGGGAATAGCCTGAATAATTGCAATCGATTCCCCCCTTACCCCCTTTATCCAAAGGGGGTAATTTGGCGCCCTGCTTTTATATCCAGAGCAATAAGCTGCGGAAATCCGCTTATAAACTTAAAAACGCCAGTTTCGTGTTTATCACGAAACTGGCGTTTTAGATTAATTATGTTTTGCCCCAAAACCACGCCTTTGGAACAAATTTCATTCGCGCGATTAATTATGTTTGCAAGCGAAACCGTGCTTTCGCGCCGCAAGACCCTATTTGCTGCGGCCAGCAGCCTCAGCACAGTGAATTGCCGCGACTATATAATAAGTGGGCTATCTTAAGGTCGCGGCAAGAGCGCGTGGCGCTCAAACTAACGCGAGTTGGTGCATATCCTCTTATGCACAACGAACGTTACACAAGTTCAATTATTGCCTCTTCAGCGCCGTCGCCGCGACGTTCGCCGAGGAGATAGATGCGGGTGTAGCCGCCGCCCTGACCAACTTCTTCCTTGCGCTGAGCATACTTGGGCGCAATTTCATTGAAGAGTTTTTCCATCAAGGGATGCTTGATGTCCTTGGTGCGGGCCTTATAGTCCGATTTCTTTTCGCTGAAGGGCTTGGCCTCCTGAATGTCGCGAAGCTTTGCCATGATGGCGCGGCGTGCAGCGAGCTTCTTGGGGCTGTCCTTGACTACCTTTACGGTAACTTCCTTGCCCTTGGAGTCGGTCTTTACAACGTCCTTCTCCTCGTTGAGGTCGTAGGTGTTTACAGCCTTGGTGATTATTTTTTCAACGTAGGGCTGAAGCTCTTTGGCCTTTGCCTGGGTTGTCTTTATTTTGCCGTACCACAGAAGTTCGGAAGCCTGATTTCTGAGTAAAGCGTTTCTCTGTGCTGAAGTTCTTCCTAATTTGCCGGGCATTTTATATTAGTCCTCCTTGTTTGATAAAGAAAGGCCGTAGGACTGGAGCTTTAAAATAACTTCGTCTAAGGACTTTCTGCCGAGGTTGCGTACCTTTAACATTTCTTCCTCGGTCTTTTTGGTTAAATCTTCCACCGTGTGAATATTTGCGCGCTTGAGGCAGTTGTAAGAACGGACGGAGAGATCCATATCCTCGATCGCCATGGCAAGGATCTTCTGCTGGCGGTCGTCCTCGTTCTTGACAAGAATGTCCATATCCCTGATGGTATCGGACAGGTCGACGAACAGCGAGATGTGATCCTGCATGATCTTTGCCGCCAGAGACACTATCTCCTTTGCGGAGAATGCGCCGTTGGTCCACACTTCGAGCGTCAGCTTGTCATAGTCGGTGTTCTGACCGACGCGGGTATTTTCGACGTTGTAGTTGACCTTTTTGACGGGTGTATAGATGGAATCGATGGGAATGTAGTCGATAAGTTCGGTACGGGTGTGATCCGCGCCCTTGTATCCGCGGCCGCGGCCGATAGTTATTTCCATATCTATCTTGCCGCCTGCATCCACGGTGCAGATGTGCTGGTCGCCGTTGATGATTTCAATTTCGGCGTCCTGCGTGATATCGCTGGCCTTGACTTCGCAAGGGCCTTCCTTGTAGAGGTGAACGACCTTTACATAGTCCTTGTCGGTTATCTTTGTTTTGATGGCGAGCGACTTTAAGTTAAGGATAATTTCGGTTACGTCTTCCTTAACCCCTGCAACTGCGGAGAATTCGTGCTTTACGGAGCCATCCAAAAACCTGATGCCCTGTGCGGCCGCGCCGGGGAGCGCGGACAGGAGTATTCTTCTTAAGCAGTTGCCTATTGTAAGACCGAAGCCCTTCTCTAAAGGTTCGACGACTATCTTTGCGTAGGACTGATCCTCGCTTTCGTCAACCACGATCTTGGGCATATCCATTTCGATCATAAACTACCTCCTTAACTTAAATTATATTATTATTTGGAGTAGAACTCGACAATCATATGCTCGGCAATCTGGCTGTCGATATCGTCTCTTTGAGGAAGCGCTATTACTTTACCTTCTAATTTTTCGGGACTGAACTCAAGCCACTTGGGTAGATTTACAGCCTTTGCCGATTTGATGGCTTCGAAATATTTGTTGGAGGTTTTGTTTTCTTTGACGGCTATTACATCGCCGGCTTTTACAATATAGGAGGGGATGTTTACTTTTTTGCCGTTGACGGTGAAGTGACCGTGGCTTACAAGCTGGCGGGCCTGTGCGCGGCTTACGCCGAGACCCATTCTGTAAACTACGTTATCGAGTCTGCGCTCCAAAAGGGAGAGCATATTTTCACCCGTGATGCCCTTCATTCTGTCGGCCTTTTCGTAATACATTCTGAACTGGCCTTCCTGTACGCCGTAGATGCGCTTAACCTTCTGCTTTTCGCGCAGCTGCTGACCGTACTCGGAAACCTTTCTTCTGCCCGCGCCGTGGGGGCCGGGAGCTACGGGACGTTTTTCAAAGGGGCACTTGCCGTTGTAGCACTTATCGCCCTTCAAAAAGAGTTTTGCGCCTTCCCTTCTGCAAAGGCGGCA
>DVNU01000020.1 GCA_018714165.1 Candidatus Coproplasma excrementipullorum
GGCAGGCGTGGCCCGAAACGTGGATATTTTCCAGCCGCTCGTACACAACGTCGGCGCCGAGATGGTAGAGGTTATTGATTACGTTGTACACATCCTTTTCGTTGCCGGGTATAGGTGAAGCGGAGATGATAATTGTGTCGTTGGAGCCCACCGAAAGGGCGGGATTTTCGCCGTTGGCCATGCGGTGCAGGGCGCTCATGGGCTCGCCCTGACTGCCCGTGCAGACAATAAGCACCTCATCGTCGCGCAGGTTGCGCGTGCGGGAGATGTCGACTATTACGCCGTCGGGTATGGACAGTTCGCCGATCTTCTGCGCCGCGTCCACGACGTTGAGCATACTGCGGCCGTTGAGGGCGACCTTGCGCTTATGGCGGACGGCTATGTCGACTATCTGCTGGAGCCTGTGCACGTTGGAGGCGAAGGTTGCAATTATAATTCTGCGGCTGGAGTTTTCGCCGACGAGGCGCTCCAACGTTTCGCCGACGACGGCCTCCGACATGGTGTAGCCGGGGCGCTCGATATTGGTGCTTTCGCCCATATACAACAGCACACCCTTGCCGCCCAGGTCGGCTATAGACTTTAAATCGATGGGCTCGCCCGCAACGGGGGTGAGGTCTATTTTGAAGTCGCCGCTGTGGAAGATGACGCCCTGAGGCGTGTGAATGGCGAGCGCCAGCGCACCCGCTATGGAGTGGTTGACGTTGATAAAATCGATTTTAAAGCACCCAAGCTGCAGATGACCACCGGGGGCGACGGTTATCTCCTTTACGTTATTGAGGCGGTGCTCGCGCAGTTTATTGTCGACGAGCGCCAGGGTGAGCTGTGTGCCAGCGACGGGGATGTCCATCTCCTTTAAAAGATAGGGCACGCCGCCGATATGATCCTCGTGCCCGTGGGTGAGAATGAGGCCGCGAACCTTGCGCTTGTTTTCAACAAGGTAGGTCAGATCGGGCACGACGAGGTCGATGCCGGGCAGCTCCTCCGTGGGGAAGGTCGCGCCCGCGTCGATTATGATAATGTCGTCGCCGCACTCAAGCGCCGTCATATTCTTGCCTATCTCGCCCACGCCGCCAATGAAGATGACCTTTACGGCGTTCTTTACAGTCCGCTCGCGCTTGCCCTTTTCGGGACGGGAGGACTGGGAGCGCTCGGTTATGCGCTTTTGCGACTGAGCGGGGGGCAGAATAGCCACGGCGGGGATGCGCACGGGTGCGCGGCGGGAGGACTTGCCCTGCTTTTCAGCCGAAGGCTTTTGGGCAGATTTTTTTGAAGGCTTTGCCTCCTTTGCCCGGGCGCCTTCCTTTTTTCCGCGCGGCTTGCGCTGTTTTTTGTTTAGTTCGTTGTGTTGTTCCAAAATACTTTCCTTTTGCGCCGCCCCTTATAAACACGCGGGTGCGCGGCGCATATATTGTTTTTTTATGTAGAATTTTGCAGAGCATTGTAAAAGGGGGTTTAAATTAAACCCCCTTTCATTCAATTTTGTGTGCGGTTAAACGCTCAATGCAACCGACCCTGTTACTTTTTACTTACGTCCTTTACGAGGCCCTCTTCGATGAGCTCTTCAATGGTTTCGTAAGGATACATTGCGGCGTAGTCACGCTCCGCAATTTCGCGCTTGACGCCGTTGCGCTTTTCGAGCATTATATCGATGAGCCTTATGGCCTTCTTTACGCCGCGGGGGCTCTTGATCTTGACCATCATGGGCGTTCCGTGCATAGACTTATTATCGGACACATCCGTGTGGTGGTAAACGCTGGTTGCAAACTCGTTGGGGTCGAGGGCGAGATACAGGCACAGCGTCTTGCCGCGGATCTTGAAGCGGGCTATCGTTTCGCGCCCCTTGTTGAAGCGCTCGGCGCCCCAGGCGATATTGGAATTTACCTTCTTATATGCAAGCAGGGCGTTCTTGACCTGGCCGTAGTATCTCTTCTGTTCGTCCGTCGACTGGATTATCCTGGCGATGAACGAGCGGTTGTACTTCATCATGTTGGCGAAGTCTACGCCGCTGGAGGATATGCCGGGTATGCCGTCGGGCATTATTTCGCCTTCGGAAGGATTTTCGTCGATTTCGTCGACAATCTCGCCTATGACCTCGTCGCCTTCCTCAACCTGTTCGCCTTCGGGAGCCTCCTCAACGATGTCGCTGACGGTTACAAGCGCTTCCTCCTCTTCGGCAGGTTCTTCTGTCTGCTCTTCGGCGGCAGGCTCTTCAACAACTTCTTCGGGCACTTCCTCCGCCGCCTCTTCAACGGCTTCCTCGGCGGGTTGTTCTTCAGCAACCTCTTCGGTAGCTTCCTCAACCTCTTCAGCAGGCTCCTCTGCAATTTCTTCAGCGGGCGCCTCTGCTTCTTCGACCTCTTCGACTACTTCCTCCGCCGTCTCTTCAACGGCTTCCTCGGCAGGCTGTTCTTCGGCGGGCTCCTCTTCCTCGTAGGCTTCTGCCGCGGCGGGAGCGAGCTCTTCGGATGCGGCTGCGGCAACTACGCCTGCGGCGAGCATTGCCTTTATCTCTTCGATCTGCTTCTGGATATTTTCGAGGCGTTCGTCATATTCGCCCGAAACCTTACGGGCAACTTCATCGGTTATTTCGCCCACGCCTTCTTCGTCGAGGACAATGTCGATATCCTCTTCGGCGGGCTCTGCGGGCGCGGAGACAAACTCTCTGAGCTCCGCTATGTCGGATTCAAGTTTCTTGAAGTACTCCTCGTAGCCCGTTGCCACCTTGCCTGCGACGGCGTCGCCTATGGCCTCGGTGCCCTCTTCGTCAACCACTATGTCGCGGTCGGCGGCGATATCTGCCGCGATCTTTTCAGCTACGGAGGAGGCTATGGCCTCATTGTCCACCTCGGCAGCGGGCACTTCTATGTTTATCTTCTCCGCTACGGACGAAGCGATTGCCTGAACGCCGTCCTCGTCAACCACTATGTCGCGGTCGGCCGCAAGCTCGTTGCGGATATTTTCGGAGATTATGTAGCTTATCTTCTCGACGCTCTCCTCGTCCACGACGACGTCGTTTGTCATATCCAGACCGGCGAGAACTTTGTTGGCTACCGCGTCGCTTATAGCATCTGCGCCTGTCTCGTCTACCACGATATCTCTGTCGGCAGCGAGCTCTTCGGCGATCTTGTCGGATACGGCCTGGGTTATCTTGCCGAGGCCCTCTTCGTCAATTACAATGTCGTAATCGTTATCTCCTTCAAGTATCTTCTGTGCAACAGAGGCGGCTATGGCCTCGCCGTCCACCTCGGCAGCGGGTATGGCGGCCGCTACTTTTTCGGCTATTTCGTCGGTATCTATTTCAGGCAGATAGTTGGAGAGCACGGCCGCGGCCTTGTCGGCAAGGACTTCCTCGTTTATCTGCGCGGTGTTGAGCTTTTCGTTGATGAGGCGGGCAATCTCCTCGCTGTCTACCTCAGTGTCGCTGACAACGCCGGCAAGCCTTTCGGATACGGCGGCCGAGATGGCGTCGTAATCGAGCTTGCTTTCGACGGCTTTGGCCAGCGAATCGCAACCGTCCTCGTCGACCATGACGTCGAACTGTTCGGGAGCAATGGTGCCCACCTGCTTTGCGATGCGGTCGGCAAGTTCTTCGCTGTCGATATTGATGTCGATCCTCTCTGCGAGGGCATCGGCAACCTTGTCGGCGATGGACTGTTCATCCACTGCGAGGCCGACAATCTGCTCTGCCACCTTGGAGGCTATGTAGTCTGCCGAGACAACCTCCTCTGCGGGCAGGTTTTCGGCAAGCTTCTTTGCAAGGGCGTCGTAGTCGAGGTCTTCGACTATGGCCTGGGGTATGTACAGTCGCTGGGCAACGTTTTCTGCCAGAGCGTCATACTCTATTTCGGGAACGTCGAGCGTCAGCTTGGACGCAACCTTTTCGGCCAGAAGGTCGTAATCGAGGTCTTCGACTATGGCCGAGGGTATGTACATATTTTCGACCACCTTGGAGCCGAGCTCGTCATAGTCTACGACGGGCGCGGGAAGGCGCTTTGCAACTTCTTCGGCGAGGACTTCATAGTCGATGGCCACGCTGTTGTCGGGCACGATTATCTTGTCGGCAACTTTGGCGGCAAGTTCATCCAGGTCGATGGCCTGCGCGGGCTGTCCCGAAGATTTTAAGGCGTCCTTATACATGCTCTGAATCTGGGCGGAGAGATATTCTATCTCCTGAACAAGTTCTTTCTTGTCCGCCTCCATCTTGAGCATGATGGCTTCCCTGTCCATATCCCTGTCAACCGCCGAATCGATGACTTCCTGCACCTTTTTGTCGACGGTCTTGTTCTGGGCGGACAGCGCCTCGAAATTGCGCTGCACAATCTTGTGCTGTGCAGACAGCTGGGAGATCTGCTTGCCAACGGCGTCGTTGACCTGCGAAATCCTGGCGACGTGCGCGCTTACCGAGTTTGACTGCTGGGCGATCTGCGCCACCACGGTCTGGTTCTGCCTGGCGAGCTGTTCGACCTTTGCGTCAAGCGTTCTGTTTTGTTGAGCCAGCTTATCGACTTTGGTTAAGAGAAGATCTGCCTTGGTCTGACCCGAACCGTTGTTGTTTACACCCATAATACACCTCGATAAATGTAGTCGTCGGGGACTGTCCCCGCGCCGCCGCAGGCGGTTTGCGCGCCCGGACGGATGTTTGTTTGTTACGGAAATTGTTATCTATAATACTATTCCTTTATCTAGTTTACACCAAAAAATCTTAATTGTAAATACTTCGGGGCAAATTTTTTTGAATTTGTGACAAATTTTTTTAACTTTTATGCCTTGTTACCCTTTTAATATGCCCCGAACACCGTATTTTTGTTCGCGCAGGCGCCGCGGCGCGAACAAAAAATTTTAAATTTTATTCAAAATACTTGTATATTTCATCGTAATGATGTATAATTATTCTAACTTTACTCATAAACAAGTAGTTTTATAAATTAATTATGAATAAAAAGGCAGGCGGGGAGTGCAAAATTGCGCTTCCAGCCTGAAAGGAGAATTATGAGAGTATATAATTTTTCGGCGGGGCCTTCCACCCTGCCCCTCGCAGTTTTGAAAAAGGCGCAGGAAGAATTTCTTGATTTTGCAGGCACGGGAATGTCGGTTACCGAAATTTCCCACCGCGACAAGGCGTTCGAGGCCGTGGTGCGCGACGCCGAGAGCCTTACGCGCGAACTGCTGAACGTGCCCGACGACTACGCCGTGATATTCGTGCAGGGCGGAGCTTCCACCCAGTTTGCCGCAGTGCCTTTAAACCTTATGCATGGCGGCAAGGCCGACTACATAGTTACGGGCAACTTTGCCAAAAAGGCCTGGCAGGAGGGCGCCATTTACGGCGAGGCCGTCAAGATAGGCGACAGCTCTGACAAAGTTTACACCTACATACCCGACGTCGACAAGCTGGACTACAGCCCCGACGCCGACTATGTGCACATAACCTCCAACAACACCATATTCGGCACTCGCTATGCTAAATTTCCCGACTGCAAGGCGCCGCTGGTGGCAGACATGTCGTCCGAAATCTTTTCCAGGGAGATAGACGTTACAAAATTCGGCGTAATATATGCCGGCGCGCAGAAGAATCTGGCCCCCGCGGGCGTGACCATAGTCATTGCCAGGCGCGACCTCATTCAGGAGCCCCTCAAAATCTGCCCCACTATGCTCAGATGGAAGGTACAGGACGAGAACGGCTCGCTGTACAACACACCGCCCGCATTCTCGATATATATGGCCGACCTGGTGCTGCGCGACCTAAAGGAAAAGGGCGGCGTGAAGGCCATGAACGAGGCCGACACATACAAGGCAAACCTGCTGTACGACTTCATAGACAATTCTGCACTCTTCAAGAACAACGTAGTGCCGGAGTTCCGCTCGATAATGAACGTACCCTTCGTGACGGGCGACAACGAGCTGGACGCAAAATTTATTGCCGAGGCCAAGAAGGCGGGGCTGGTATCGCTGAAGGGCCACAGGCTTGTGGGCGGCATGAGAGCCTCCATATACAACGCAATGCCCGTCGAGGGCGTCAAGGCGCTGATAGAATTTATGAAAAAATTTGAAAGGGAGAACGGATAGTATGGCGGGAATATTAAAATTAAATGCAATAAGTCCGCTCGCCGATCCCATATTTGCGGGCTATGAGTACGGCGACAATATAAAAGACCCCATGGGAATAATGGTGCGCTCGGCAAACATGGCAGACTACCCCGCGGGCGAAAACCTGCTGGCCGTGGCGCGTGCGGGCGCGGGTACAAATAATATACCCGTGGCCGAATATGCAAAGAAGGGCATTGTTGTGTTCAACACGCCCGGCGCCAACGCCAACGCCGTAAAGGAGCTGGTGATATGCGAGCTCTTTCTGGGCGGCAGAAAGATAACCGAGGCCATAGACTGGGTTAAGAGCCTGAAGGGCGAGGGAGAAAACGTGGGCAAACTTGTGGAAAAGGGCAAGGGCAAATTTGCGGGACACGAAATTTACGGCAAGACGCTGGGCGTCATAGGCCTGGGCGCCATAGGCATAATGGTTGCCAACGCCGCCAAGGCGCTGGGAATGAGGGTGCTGGGTGCCGACCCCTTCCTGTCCACGCACAATGCGCTCATGCTCGACCCCGCCGTTGAAGTGGTTGCGGGCAACGACGAAATTTACAGGCGGGCAGACTTTATAACAGTGCACGTGCCACTGACCCCCCAGACAAAAGGGATGCTCAACAGGCAGACGCTGGACGCCTGCAGGGACGGAGTCGTGATTATAAACAACTCGCGCGGGGAACTGGCCGACACCGCCGCCGTAAAGGAGGCGCTGGAGAGCGGGAAGCTTTCGCGGTACATAACCGACTTCCCCACTGCCGACCTGATAGGCGTTGACGGGGCCATATGCCTGCCCCATCTGGGCGCAAGCACGCCCGAAGCCGAGGACAACTGTGCCGTGATGGCGGCCAACCAGCTTAAAGATTACATAGAAAACGGCAACATAACAAACTCTGTCAACTACCCCGCCGTAAGCGCGGCCAGGGAAGGCACGGCGCGCATATGCATATGCCATATGAACAGGGCCAATATGATAGCGCAGTTTGCCGCCGCGATATCGGCGAAGGGCATAAACATTGCCAACATGACCGACAAAGCCAAGGGAGACTACGCCTACGGCATAATAGATATCGAGAACGAGGCCGACGACGGCCTTGTAAGAGAGCTGGAAGAAATAGAAGGCGTAATAAGGGTGCGGGTCGTATAGTCCTGCCGGTGAATAAAAACTGCCTCCGTGTACATAATTATGGTGATACATAATTATACACGGAGGTTTTTTATGTCCAAAAAAAGAAAGGTAAAAAAGCTGACCGAAGAGCAGTACAACGCATATATAACTTCGCTCAAGTATGACCCGGCCTCGTACAACGCCGACGGAAGCAGGGTTGTGCCCGACGAACTGGGCGAAAACGGACAGGCGCACAGGCAGGGGGACTGACCTGCGCGACAACGCATATGTCTGCGCGCACACATTGAACGGCGGCACATATGCGGGCAACATATATTGCGCGGCGGCGCATATGCATAAAGCAGACTGAAGCGGCGGCACATATGTGCCGCCGCCCCATTATTGCAGATGCATATGCGCCGCCGCGCAGGCATTTTTGCCGTCGTATGAACAGTGCATGCATATGTTTTGGGACGCAACTGCATTTTTGGCAAAGATGCGACAGCATTCACAACAATATGCAGATCACCCCTCCCTTGCCCTCGTTGACTATGCGGGTTATGGCCTTGCGCATTTTGGCGCGGGTGTCGTCCTGCATACAGTTGACCTTGCCGGCCAGCCCCTCCTGCACCATTCCGCGCAGAGACTTGCCAAACAGGTTTGTATTCCACATTGCGGCGGGGTCGTTTTCGAATCCGTTCATAATCTCCCCCACCATTCCTTCGGACTGCGAAGCCGCGCCCATTATGGGGCTGACCTCGCCGCTGACATCGATTTTGATGATGTGGTAGCTGGGCGCGTTGGCCTTGAGCTTTACACCTACGCTCCCGCCCTGGCGGACGACCGTGGGTTTTTCGAGGCTTAAATCGTCGTCCGACGGCTGGACGATGCCGTAGCCCGTTACGCGTGCGCACTCTAAGGCGTCCTTTACCTTGCCGTAATTTTTGCTTGCCTCGGCGGCAGAGACGACAAAGGCCATAAGCGAGCTCTCGTCCGTAATGGCTTCGCCCGCAGTCTCGGACAGCATATCGAAGAACGCGCCCTCCTTGATCTGCGCGCGCACCGTCGCCCTGCCGTCGGCGGGGGAGAGATCGACCTCAACGTCGCCGCGCCAGTTTTTGCTGTCGGCAAGCAGGCCGTCCAGAAGGGAACAGTCCTCAAGGCAGTTAATTTTGCTTGCGCAGTCCCTTACCCTCTCCAGCAGTTCGGCTACGGCAGAGCTCTGCGCTGGCAGAGAACGCACCCACGAGGGAATTACGACATCTATCGCCGCGACGGGAAATTTAAATAAGAGCGCGCGCAGAATTTTTTCGAGCGAGGACGGCGTGACCTCCTCCGTCCCGTCGATGGCCACGCACGGCAATTTTATTTTTTCGGGCAGGGCGGCATTTTCGGCACCCGCCGCTATGACAGCGCAGCAATCCTCGGCGCCGTCGCAAAAGCTTAAGGGGCACTCCCCCTCACCGAACGCCGCGGCCGCGGCGGCGTTGAACGGCGCGCAGGCTCCCTCACCCGCGCCGGCCACTCCTATGCGGGCGCGCCCTCCGCACCTTGCGGACAAATCTTTATACACACTGTCGTTCAGCATAATTTTCCTCCCGGTTTTTACTGTGTATAATAATCTATTGCGGAGCGCGGCCGATTATGCGCGGTAATACCGCAAATTGCGACACAAAAAAGGCGGGCACGGCGGCTGAAAAGCCGCCGCGCCCGCCATATCCTGCGGTAAACGCGTCATCTGCACTCGGTGGCGAACCTGTAAAATCCGTCCACTTCGTCCTTGGTTTTGAAGTTGGCAACAAACATTCTGTCGCCCATGGCGCCCGAAAGCGCGGGGGCCACGCGCTGGCAAATCTTGAGCTTTTCGGCATAGCGCCCATAAATTTCGTCGTCGCCGTGAACATAGGGCTTGCCGTCCCGCCTGCCGACAAAGGCGCAGTAGAACCGCTCGCCCGTGCCCTTGGAGGAGGAGTCGAAAGCTATCATATCCGCCCAGATTTTGTAGACGTCCGTCGAATTGGCGTAGTTCATCATTTCGGGCGAAATGCCGCCGGAGGGGCGCATATTTACCTCAAGCGCCACGACTTCGCCCTTCCTGCCGATGTGCTGGTCGCAATTGAGACGGAAAAATTCAAAATGGACAAAGCGTGACTTTACGCCAAAGGCCTTAAGCGCTCTACGGCCTGCGTCGCGCACGTCGTCGAAGGGCTGATTTACGATGTAAAACATAGAGCTGTCGCCCGTGTTTACGACGTCCATAAGCGAGCCTAAAGTGACGTTGCCCGTCTCGAAGATGGGCTCGCCCCTGGAGTTGACAATGGCGTCGTATGAGTTGACGGTGGCGTCGATGTACTCTTCCATAATATATGTTATGGGCAGTTTGGTTGCAAAAAAGTGCTCAAGGTCGGCATCCGAGCCCAGCCTGTGGGTATCGCTGGCGCCAACGCCGTTATCGGGCTTGACTATAACGGGATAGCCGACTTCGGTTATGAACTCCTTGCAGATCTCTGCAGAGGTGGCCAGGCAGAAGCGCGCCGTCTTAATGCCCGCGGCCTGATAGCAGGGCTTCATCTGCGACTTGAACTTGACCTTGGCCATATCGCCCTCTTTGAAGCCCGTGTTTATGTTGAACTCGGTGCGAAGGCACGCATCGCGCTCAAGCCAGTATTCGTTGTTGGACTCCAGCCAGTCTATCTTGCCGTAGCGGAAGGTAAAGAAGGCGACGGCGCGGAAGACCTCGTCGTAGTTTTCAAGGCTGGACACCTTGTAGTATTCGGTTAAACTTTGTTTGAGTTCGGGCAGGAGGTTGAAATATTCGCAGTCGCCTATGCCCAGAACATTGAAGCCGTTATTCCTTAAGTGGCGGCAGAAACGCCAGTAATTTTCGGGAAAGTTTGGTGAGATAAATATAAAGTTTTTCATATATAATCCTCTGTGAAGGGGTTATGGTGAAATGCAAGATTATATCTTGCGTGAAATACACTTCGTGCGTGAAATGCGCCATCTGTCATATTAATAAATCAACCGCACCGATGGCGCATGAAATGCAACCTTGCAGGTTGCGCTATGGCAGACGATTATTATTTTTAAATACTTCTCACCTCAACGCACGGCAGAGCCGTGCATTTCACATCGCCTTTGATTTTGTCGGCATAGATGTGAAGGATGAGGCGGTATTTCACGGCGGCATATGCCGCCATTTCACGAGGGCACAGCCCGCATTTCACTTTTTCTTCCCCCCCTTTTTTAAATATGTTCCGTCAAAAACGCACTTATATCCTCCATTACCTGGGGAGCGCAGAAATCGTTTAAAATTTCGTGGCGGGCGCCGTTGTAGATGGTCATCTGCACGTCGGAAAGCCCCGCCTTGTTGTACTTGTCGTACAGCTTTACAACCCCCTTGGAGTAGGCGCCGACGGGGTCGTCGCTACCGGCAACGAGGTATACGGGCAAGTCTTTTGGTGTTGACTTTATAGTTGCCTCGCGGCAGGACTGCGCGATTATTGAAAAGAGCGTATAAAAGCCGCCGCAGGTGAAGGTCGCGCCGCACAGATCGTCGGCGATGTAATTATCGACGTTGGTTTTGTCGGCGGACAGCCAATCGTAGGGCGTGAGCCCCTCGCACTTTTTGTTGTACGGGCCGAAGGCTATGCGGTCGATGAGGCGCGAGCGGTGCTTCCAGCCGCAAAAGAGGGCGGTCAGCGCCGCCACGAGCTTGCCGAAACCCGTGACTATGGCGGGTTGAACGCCCGTGCCCATAATTATTGCGCCCGCAAACTCCTTGCCGTACTGCGCGATGTACTCCCTGCAAAAGAAGGAGCCCATAGAGTGGCCCATTATAAAATAGGGAAGCCCGCCCGTTTCGCCGCGTACCGCGAGGGTGAGCGCGCGGATATCGGCGAGTACGGTCTTTACGGCGTTCCCGCCGTCGAAATAGCCGAGCTCCTTTGCAGACAGCACGGATTTGCCGTGGCCGAGGTGATCTTCGGCGCAGACCACAAAGCCGCGCGCCGTTAAATACTCGGCAAAGGGCGCATAGCGCAGGGCGTATTCAGCCATGCCGTGAATTATCTGCACCACCCCGCGTATTGCGCCGTTGGGGCGCCATATGTAGGCGTGAACGGTTGTCTTTTTATCCGCCGAAGGATAAGTAATCTCTGTGTACATTCTATCCCCCTCCGCCCCTTGATCGGGGCGCAATTATTTTTTGAGCATAGCCGTTACCTCGGCCATATTGTCGGGGCAAACGGTAATTTCTCCCCGCTCAATGCGGGAGGCGACTGCCAGGACGGCGTCGGTTGCGGGCACGCTCACGCCCGCTTTGTGCGCATAGCGCGAAATTACTCCGCTTATAAAATCTATGTCGCACTTTTTACCCGAAGCGAGGTCGTAATACATCCCCGAAACGAGATTTTCGTGCTTTTTCATTGCGATGGGAATTATTAGGTACGACAGGCTCCTCTTAAACAGGCCGCGGTAGTCCAGCCATTTTACCAAATCGTGCCCCTGAATTTTTTGAAGCGTAACGCCGTTTGCGAGAGCGGCGTCTATGCCTTCCTTTAACAGGATCTGTGCAAGGGCGCGGCTCTTCAGTCCGCCCGCAATACGCCCGAAGGTGAGCGAAGTTATTGCCGAAAGCGAGGAAAAGGCGCTGTTTACGATTAGCTTAGACCAGCGCGCACCCGCAAAATTGCTCTCCTCCTCCACCCTGCCCGCACACTCAAGATAGGGTGAAACGAGAGCTGTCTTAGCATTCTGACCGAAGGGCGAACCGAGTGAGAAGGTCATCGCGTCGGGCGAGGAGGTGAGTATCGCGTGGCCGGGCCCGACATACGTAGCGCCCCACGAGACGGCACAGCCCAGCGTATTTTCCTCCCCCGCAACCTCCGCAACCGATGGTTCGGGCAGGCCGTTCTGCGTGGTGCAGATTGCGCCGCCGTCATTCAAAAAGGGCAAAAGGCCCGCAACTATGCGCGCATTATCGCGCTGTTTGGTCATTAAAAATATTACGTCGTACCCGCCCGACATCTCTTCTGGAAGGAACGCCGAAACCTGCTGCGTGAAACCTCCGCCCGAAGCAAAGGTTATTTTTGCGCCGCCCGCCTTGAGCGCGGCGACGTGCTCGCGGTTGCGCGTTACCAGATCTATCTGTCTGCCTGCGCGGGCTATGAATGCGCCTAAAACGGTGCCCATAGCGCCTGCGCCGTAAATGCAAGCACGCATAAATTTCACCTCTGTCCGCTGATGTATTCGTAGGCGAGCTTTGCCATCGCCCTGTAGGCCCCGTCCGAGGGGTGGAGATGGTCGCCGCTGTCGTACCCCTCGGCAAAGGCCGAAATGTCCGTGGGCGAACGGAGAAGCTCGTCAAAGTCGATACACCCCTTGATATCATTTAGCGAACGCGCCCAGTCGTTGAAGGAGGCGCGCAGAGTTTCGCGGAAGGGCGCATAGGTGCGCCAGCCCTTTATGGGCAGAAGGGTACCTATGTAGACGTCCAGCCCGTACTTTGCGGCGGTGGAAAAATACTCCTCTATGCCCCCTTCAAGCTCGCCGACGGTGGGCAGATCGCTCATCGGGCGGAAGGGATTGACGTCCGTGCCGACGGGGTGGATTATGTCGTTTATGCCCTGCTGGATAATGACGGTGTCCGCGCCGCTGACGGAGGCAATTTCGCGCTCGAAGCGGTGGTGACCCGAAAGGCCGTAACTTTCGTAGGTGATGCAGTTGTATTCGCGCAGCACCCTCGTTCCGCTGGCCGCGCGGCGAACTATTGCCGTAGTGTTGTAGGGATCAGCCATGCACTCCAGGGCCAGATAGTCGGCCCAGCTCTGCGCGGTTATGCTGTCGCCGTATAAAATTACTGCGCGCTTGTCGTCGTCGGTGTATAAATCGAGCCCGCAGAAGAAATAAAATGTGTTTGTCGTGCGCGTGCGCTCAAGGGGCAGAACCTGGGCAAAAGTGCAGTCGCCCACCGAAAAGAAGCCCTTAGACAGGGGGCCGAGCGCCACCACGCCCGTGCGCATTAGCGTGAAATCCTTTAAATATATGCTGACGGCCAGCACGCCCTTGGGCTTGATGCGGAAGATGATTTCGTCCGAAAAGATCTCCTCGCCTGCGGGTATGGTCACGCTCTCCTCTCCCCCGAAGGTGACGAGGCGGGCGTTGTGCAGGCTGATTTCCCTGTCGCCCATGGCGCGGGCGAGCGTGACGCGCGAGAGCGTAATTGGCTCGGTGCCGCAGAAGTTGGAAAAATGCAGCCGCACCTTTTCGCCGCCGAATGCACACGTAACGGGATAGCGCAAAGTGATATCCTTTGCATACGTTTCGGGTTTATGTTCGGTTATGGAGGGGGCGTTGCCCCAGGCGGTGACCCATTTCATTTGGACTCCTCGTTGCCGCATGTGCGGCGGTAAATGCAGATTATTTTTTGAAAAGTATCTTTTTTATGCCCTTGAAAAAATGCCCGTTGCAGGCTTCGATGAAGCCCTGCGCCTGAATTTCCCTATAGTTTAAAAACAACAGAATAAACCTTATGGGCAGGTGGTTCATAGAGTTGGCTAAAAGCTCGTCCTTTGAGCGCGAATATATGCGCGAAATGAGTGCAAACAGCCGCGCGACAAAACCCTTGCAGTATTTGAGGTCATAAATTTCCGTCATAAAGTCGGCCGTAAGCTCGCCCTTTTTGAGCTTGCGCTTGGGTTGGACGGGGGATATGCGCGATTCAAAGTACTGTTCATACGTCTGCGGTTGCCCATCAAAGGCGGGGGCTGTACCGCGCGAAACGCGGCCTTCGAAGAAGAAATTTGCACTGTTTTCGCCGAGGTACACGGCATATTCGCCGCCCTCGCGCCAGCCCGCCGAGGGAATATCCCACGTGCGGAAAGAATAGTCGTCGAAGGGAATGAAAACCTGCGCGCTTTCGCCCGCGGCAAGGAATACCTTTTTAAAGCCCTTGAGCTCGGCGGGAGAATCTTTAAGTTCGGGGCGGGGCGCCCTTATATACATCTGTACGACTGTCGCGCCGTCGCGTTCGCCCGTGTTGGTGACGGTGACGCGCGCGCCGTCGTCGGTTATACAGGCGTCGGAATAGGCAAATGTCGTATAGGAAAGGCCGTAGCCGAAGGGATATTTTACGGGTATGCCAAAGGTATTGTAGTACTTATACCCCACATATATGCCCTCGGCAAAGTCCATTTTGTAGGGGTATTTGTTGTAAATTTCGTGGCAGGGGACGTCCTCCTCCTTTAAGGGGAAGCTTTCGGCCAGCCTGCCTGAGGGGTTTATTTCGCCCGTGAGCGCCTTGACCACCGCACCGCCGCCGCTCTGGCCCGCAAGGTGGGCGTGAATGAGCGCCGAACAGTACCTGTCCCAGTTAGTATCCACAACGCCGCCGCAGGACAGCACGACGACTATTTTTTTGCCAAGCTCCGCCAGCGCGAGAAGAAGTTCTATCTGGTTGCGGGGCAAATCTATAGTCGTGCGGTCGCAACTTTCAAGCTCCATCCCCTCGCCGAGGCCCAGGCAGACGACCAGAGTATCCGCCTCGCGCGCAAGCTTTAACGCACCGTTTAACAGCCGCCTGTTTCGCCCGCCCCTGCGCTCGAATCCCTTTGCAAAGCCGACAAAATTTAAAGAAGAATTTTGCATTGCACCCAATATATTATCGAGGAAAGTGGGATTGACGAGCGACGAGCCCGCGCCCTGGTAGCGTGGGTTGCGCGCGAAGTCGCCTATGAGCGCGACGCGCTCGGTTGTGTTTAAGGGGAGCGCATTGTCATCATTTTTCAACAATACCAGGCTGTTTTCCGCACAGCGGCGGGCAAAGCGGGAATGGGCTATCCAGTCCACATCCTTTATGTCTGCGGCGCGCACCCTGCGCGAGAAATTGAGCTGACGCTCCACGCTTTCGTTAACAAATTTTTCGTCGAGGCGGCCCTCTTTTACCGCCCTAACCACCTCTTCGGCGGAGAAGGAGCACTTGGGCATCTCTAAATCGACGCCCGCCTCTACCGCGGCGGCCTTGTCGTACGTGCCGCCCCAGTCGGAGACGACGAGGCCGTCAAAGCCCCATTCTCCGCGCAATATGTCGCCGACGAGATTTCTGCTTGAGTTGCAGTACTCGCCGTTGACCTTGTTATATGCCGTCATCACGGCGGCGGGCCTGCCCTCTTTTACTGCTATTTCAAAACCCGTGAGGTAGGTTTCGCGCAGAGTCTGCTCGTCGACGCGGCAGTCGTATACCATGCGGGCGCGCTCGCGCGAGTTGACGGCGAAATGCTTTATGCACGAGGCCGTGCCGTTTGCCTGAATACCCCGCACATATGCCGCTGCGAGCTTGCCGGAGAGATATGCGTCCTCCGAAAAATATTCAAAATTTCTGCCGCACTTGGGACTGCGTTTTATGTTGAGGCCGGGGCCGAGCACCATTGAAACGCCCATATACGCCGCCTCGGCGCCGAGGTAGCACCCCAACTCTTCGCCCAGCTCCTCGTCCCAGCTGCAGGCCATAATGACTGCCGTGGGGAAGCAGGTGGAAGGGCAGGAAGTTCCTATGCCCAAGTGGTTGGGCATCTTGTCCTGCACGCGCAGGCCGTGGGGGCCGTCGGACATAGTGAATGCCTCAAGGCCGATATCGTCGCACTCGGCCGACTTCCAGAATCCCGTACCCGTCAGAAGCTTGGCCTTTTGCTCTATGCTCAGTTTTTCTATTCTTTGTCTGTCGTTCATACTCTTTACAAAAAACCTATATGGGGGCATTATATCACTAAATCAGGTCTTTTGCAACATTCTCCCGCCAAAATAATTCAATTCTGCACAAAAAAGCGGCGGCAAATAAGATTCACCACCGTTTAATATGTTGCAATCATCTGGCCGAATGAACTGCGGAGGCGACGGAAGTTAAAAATTTTCGCAGGGGTTCATCGGCCTGACTGCCGTATTTTTCAATTATTTTAACTATTGCGGAGCCTATAATTGCACCGTCGCACTGTGCGGCCATCCGGGCCGCACTCTCAGGCGTGGAGATGCCGAAGCCCACGCAGACGGGAGTGTCCGTAACTGCCCTGATTTTGCGATAGACGGAGGATATATCCGCATCAAACTTATCCCGCACGCCCGTTACACCCATCGATGAGACGAGGTAAATAAAGCCCAAACTGCCCGCGCACACCTTTTTAATGCGCTCCTCCGAAGTGGGGGCAACCATATCTATTACGGTCACGCCGTAGTCTGCGGCCACTTCCTTTACCTCGCCGCTCTCCTCGTAGGGAATGTCGGGGATAATCACTCCCGAAACGCCTGCCTCCTTACAGCGCGCGAAGAAGCTCGCATAGCCGTAAAAGCAGACGGGGTTTGCGTACGTCATAAACAGGAAGGGCACCTTTTTTTCTATCCCTCCAACCATAGCAAAAATATCGTCCAGGTAAGCGCCCGCGGCGAGGGCGCGCGCATCGGCGCGCTGTATAACTTCGCCTTCGGCCACGGGGTCGGAAAAGGGGATACCCACCTCGATTATGTCTACGCCGCTGTTCTGCATAATATTTAAATAGCGCTCCGTGTCATCAAGCGACGGGTCGCCCGCCGTTATGAAGCCCACAAACGCCTTTTTGCCGCCCGTAAAGGCAGATGAAATGTCAATCATAGATCTCCTCCCCCTTGTACCTTGCTATTGCCGCCACGTCCTTATCTCCCCTGCCCGACAGGCAGACTATGATATTTTCGTCGGCGGAGTACTCCTTTGCAACCTTCAAGGCATACGCCACGGCGTGGGCGCTTTCGATTGCGGGAATTATACCCTCCGTGCGCGAGAGCAGGCCGAAGGCTTCAACCGCCTCGTCGTCGGTGACGGGCACGTATTCGGCGCGGCCGATGTCGTGAAGATAGGCGTGTTCGGGGCCGACGCCGGGATAGTCCAGCCCGGCCGAAATAGAATAGACGGGGGCTATCTGGCCGTGGTCGTCCTGGCAGAAGAGCGAGTACATTCCGTGGAATATGCCCGGCCTGCCGACCGAGACGGTGGCCGCCGTCTGAAGGGTATCCACTCCCCTGCCCGCCGCCTCACAGCCGATGAGGCGCACGCCCTTATCGCCGATGAAGTGACAGAATGCGCCGATGGCGTTTGAACCGCCGCCCACGCAGGCGACTACGGCCGAAGGGAGCCTGCCCTCCTTTTGTAAGATCTGCACGCGCGCCTCCTGCGAGATGACGGCCTGGAAGTCCCGGACAATTGTGGGGAAGGGGTGCGGGCCCATTACCGAGCCGAGGCAGTAGTGCGTATCCGAAATGCGGTTAGTCCACTCGCGCATACACTCGTTGACGGCGTCCTTTAAAGTGGCCGTACCCGAAGTGACGGCGTGCACCTTTGCGCCGAGGAGTTTCATGCGGTACACGTTGAGCGCCTGGCGTTTGGTGTCCTCCTCGCCCATATAAATTTCGCACTCCATTCCCAAAAGCGCCGCCGCGGTGGCCGTGGCCACGCCGTGCTGGCCCGCGCCCGTTTCGGCAATGAGCCGCGTTTTGCCCATCTTTTTGGCCAGAAGGGCCTGGCCGAGCGCGTTGTTTATCTTGTGCGCGCCCGTGTGGTTGAGATCCTCGCGCTTTAAATAAATTTTACAGCCGCCGACCAGCCGAGTGAGATTTGCGGCATAGTAGAGCCGCGACGGTCTGCCCGCGTATTCATCCAGAAGATACTTAAGCTCGCCTCTGAACTGCTCGTCGGCGGAGTATTTGGCATAGGCCGACTCCAGCTCTTCAAGCGCGCTCATCAGCGTTTCGGGCACATACTGTCCGCCGAACGCGCCGAACCTGCCCTTTTTTTGTATGTTCATATCTCAGCCTCCCTTATATTGGCAATGTATTGGCAAATTTTTTGCTCATCCTTTCTCCCGTCCGTCTCCAGCCCGCCCGAACTGTCCACGCCGAAGGGGTGGACGGCGGCTATGGCCTGCGCCACGTTAGACGGAGTTATTCCGCCCGCGAGAAAGAAGGGTTTATCTATTTCATCATATCTGCGCCAGGCAACCCTTTTGCCCGTGCCGCCGCGCGCCTCTTTTGAACAGCTGTCGAGGAGCACAAAGTCGCACTCTTCGGGCCAGGGGTCAACCCTGTCGCCCTGTAACCCGACGGCCTTTATAACGGCAACGGGCGTAAGCGCCTTCAGCGCCCTTATATACTCCCCGTCCTCGTCGCCGTGGAGCTGAACGACGTCTATAGTGCCGTCCTGCACGAGCCAAGCTATGCGGTAAACATCGTCGTTGACAAAGACTCCCACCTTTTTTATGCGGCTGTTAAGCAGCGCACCGCACTTTTTCACAAAGTCGTCCGAAACGCTCCTTTTGAAGCCCCTTGCCATAATAAATCCCACATAGTCGGGGGTCAATCTGTTTATTGCGGGTATTGCGGCGGTATCGGTTATGCCGCAGATTTTTATCTTACACATCTCAGTTCCCTGACTGCGGCGACCCTGTCTGCCGATTTCATAAAATATTCGCCCACGAGCACTGCATCCGCACCCGCCCGCCGCTGAGCCGCGGCGTCTGCGGCGGACATTATGCCCGATTCGCTGACGAATATGTTGGACTTATCGACGAGCGAACGGTACTTGGCCGCCCTGTTACAATCGACGGAAAAGTCGCTCAAATTTCTGTTATTTACTCCTATTATCCGCCCGCCCATGCGCTGGGCGGCCTCTGTCTGCTCCCCGTTGCGGCACTCGAACAGTGCGTCCATCCCCAGCGTTTGCGCAAGGGAGAAAAGCTCCTCTGCCCTGTCTCTTCCGAGCGCGGACATTATTAAAAGTATGCAGTCGGCGCCGATAAGGGCGCTGGAATACACCTGGTATGGGGTGAGAATGAAGTCCTTGCGGAGCATCGGGAGCTTGATTTGGTTGCGTATGTTGCGGAAAACGTCGTCGGAGCCGAGAAAATAATGGGGTTCCGTCAGGCAGGAGACCGCCGAAGCACCGCCCTGCTCATAGTCGCGGGCGATGGAGAGGTAATCGAACTTATCATCTATCACGCCCTTGGAGGGGCTGGCCTTTTTGACCTCGGCAATGACCGCAAGACTGCCACCCTTAAGCGCACTGGCAAAGGCATATGTGCCGCCCTTTGAGCTCAGCGCCTGCCTTTTTACCTCGGCAAGGGGTACGCTCCTCTCCTCCGCTTCCACCCTTGCAAGCGTGGAAGCGCAGATGTCCTTGATAATATCGCTCATGCGTTTGTGGCCTCCACAAAGCTGCTGAACACGTTGTAGGCCGCTCCGCTGTCCAGAAGCGAACGGGCCATGAGCGCGCCCGCCCTTAACGAGGAAACCTTGCCCGCCAGGTAGAAACACATGGCCGAGTTTGCCACCACCGAATCGCGGCAGGGGCCGCGCACTCCGCTTAAGATGTCGCGCATAATGCGCGCGTTTTCGTCGGGTTCGCCGCCTACTATGTCGCTTTTATTTACACGGTTGAGCCCGAAATCTTCGGGGGTGACGTAGTATTCGCGCTCGACGCCGTCGATAATCTCGCAACAATAGGTGCTGTCCGACAGCGAGACCTCGTCCAGCGCGTCGCAACCGTACACGGCGATGACGCGCTTTGTGCCGAGGCGGCTTAAGACGCGCGCCAGGGGAACGACCATATCCTTTGAATACACGCCCAAAAGTTGCATGCGCGCCCGCGCGGGATTGGCAAGCGGGCCGAGTATGTTGAACATCGTGCGCACACCCAGAGCGTTGCGGACGGGAGCGGCGTACTTCATTGAGGGATGGTAGACCTGCGCGTGCAGGAACATAAAATTGCACTTATCCATCACTTCGCCCGCCCTTCGGGGGTCGAGCCTGACATTTGCGCCGAGCGCGGTGAGCACGTCGGCCGCGCCGCACTTAGAGGACACGCTGGTGTTGCCGTGCTTTGCCACCTTTACGCCGCCGGCCGCAACCACGAAGGACGAACAGGTGGAGATATTGAAGGAACACGACTTGTCGCCGCCCGTGCCGACTATATCCATACTGTCGCCGGTGACCGAACAGGGCAGGGCGACGTTGCGCATAGCTTCGGCCGAGGCGGCAATCTCCTCCACCGTTTCGCCCTTTAAGCGAAGTGCGGTGAGGTAGCCCGCAACCTGCGCCTGGGTGGCGGCGCCCGTCATTATCTCGTTCATGCTCTCGGCGGCCTCATCATAGCTTAAAGAACGGCCGTCGTCTATCATCTTTTTTATGGCCTGTTGTATCATATATGCACCTCCGTTATGTCGGTAAAATTTCTTATTATCTCCTTGCCGTATTCGGTAAGAATTGGTTCGGGATGAAATTGCACCCCATATATATTGTAATTAACGTGTTTTACGGCCATCACTTCGCCGTCGGCGGTGCGCGCCGTAACCTTAAGCGCCTTCGGCAGATTGCCGACTGCAAGCGAGTGATAGCGCGCCGCCTTTATGCTTTGGGGCAGGCCCTCCTCCCTTGCGCAACTGCACTTGCCGAGCTCGGCGCGGATGTCGGCGTTGGGGGCTGAGGTCTTGCGCTCTGTCGTCCTTCCGTCGCGGGTGACAACAAACAGACCGTCGCGCACAAAAACCTGGGCAATCGGTCCGAAGCCGATGAAGGAGTAGCGGGCAATCTTTTCGCCGCCCTCGATGGACTCGAATAAAAAGCAATCGCCAAATCTTTCCTTCACGGCGCCGGCAACCTGAATGGGCGTTGCCAGGTCGGCAAGCTCCGTGCAATACAGCGCCGCGCGCCCGAAGCCTTGAGAAAATAGGTCTTTAAGTTGTTCAAGCGTGTAGTTGACTTTCATAATTTTACGGATATTTATGCAAGAAAGTGCAGATCTTATACCATTTCGCTTTTTAGAAGCGAAAAAACGCCCTTGGCTAAAATAAGCCAAGGGCGTAGAATTTACGCGGTGCCACCTTGATTCAGTCCGCTAAAGCGAACCCTCTTTACAGGAACTTACATTCCCCGCCACACTTACGCGCTGGCTGTGCGTCGGCAATTTGTGCCGCCCTCCGCAGTCCATATTACTCGGAAAGTTCCGTGCGCCTCACACCGCCGCGCACTCGCTGAAGAAAACTCTGCTCCGCCTTTTTTCTGCATCATCGGTTTACTTTATTAAGGTAAAGTACTAAATTATAAGTATTTTATCATCAATATATGCTTTTGTCAATAGTTTTGTCAAAAATATTTTTGTGAAAATTTTCCATGAAAATTTTCCAGATTAAGTTGGGTGCGCGGCGCGCAAGTTGCCCCTTGCGCGCCGCGCGCCTAAATTTTAACGGCCTCAAAACAAAATAATTTTTGCAACTTTTTTGCCCCACCCCCTTGACTTTATGACGAAATAGTGGTATCATATAGACAATAATTAAGATTTAATCTTAATAAAATTACAGGAGATAATAAAAATGGCTGAAAAGAAGAACATCTATGCAGGGACAAAGACAGAAAAGAATCTTTGGGAAGCTTTCGCGGGCGAGAGCCAGGCGAGGAACAAATACACCTACTTTGCATCGGTTGCAAAGAAGGCCGGCTACGAGCAGATAGCCGAAATATTTTTAAAGACGGCAGATAACGAAAAGGAGCACGCAAAGCTGTGGTTCAAGCATCTTGGCGGCGTGGGCACGGTTGAAGAAAATCTTGCCGCCGCGGCCGAAGGCGAAAACTACGAGTGGACGGATATGTACGACAGAATGGCCAAGGAGGCCGAAGAAGAGGGCTTCACTGCACTCGCGGCACAGTTCCGCGGCGTTGCGGCCATTGAAAAGACGCACGAGGAGAGATACCGCGCACTTTTGAAGAACGTTGAAACCAAGAGCGTATTCGAAAAGGCCGGCGTTCAGGTTTGGGAATGCCGCAATTGCGGACATATAGTTGTAGGCACTTCTGCCCCCGCCGTCTGCCCCGTCTGTGCACATCCCCAGGCATACTTTGAAGTAAGAAAGGAAAATTATTAATTTTTTAACGCAAGTCTTGGCGGCGTGTCGCCGCTGACGTGCTCCGCAATCGGGCTATCTTGCTTTTATAAATTAAAAACGACTTTATTACCAAAGCCGAAAAAGGCGGGCCGAAAGCGCAATTCCCATAGGGAGTAAAATTAAAATTAAATTTTAATAGGAATTGCACTTTCAAGCGAGAAAAGAGAGCGAACTATCGGAAACGATAGTTCGCTCTCTTTTCTGTTATCAAATATCTATCGCGAAGTAACAGCTCATCAGAAAAACACAAATACACCACTCTTGCCGGCAGTCAAATCACTATAGGCTTATATGGTATCTTTATATTATGCCGTTTTCAAAAAGTAATTTCAAAATGTATTCGTTTGCTTCACTACTGATTTTATAGGCGGTATAACTTTGTTCTGTTTCTCCGTCGTACATTCCCTCTATATATACTGCATTTTTTGTTACAATCCAACTGTTTTGAATAGTAGTGAAAAATCCGTCCTTGCTTACTCTATATAAAACAGGCTGAATTGGCAAAATCTCGTCGGATGGGATGTGGATTTCTATATCCGATAAATTTTCCTTTTCTGTCAGATGACCTTTCCCGGAACTTGCCTCAATTTGCATATTCAACGCAATCGCTTCTTCTAAAAGAGAATAATTCAACTCTCCGTCTAAGCGAATGCGACTGTCTTTATTACTATCGCCATACAGTCCCGTATAATAATTGAAATTATTTGTGTCTGCATAATAGTTTTTTACCGTGTCAAATTGATTTTTCTTACAATAAATGGTTGGATTCCAGTATAATGCTTCCTTATTTTGAGCGCAGTACATATCAAACGGCGCATTTTCTACTTTCCACCAAATATGATATTTCGTTTCAAAATCCGGGATATCGTCCTCGCCAAAGACAATGCCTTCCACCCATAAATTCTCATAAAATCCGGTCATATATGTTTCGCCGTCAAT
>DVNU01000021.1 GCA_018714165.1 Candidatus Coproplasma excrementipullorum
CGCAGGCGCGGCGGGAAAGAAAGTTATTCGGTATGACTACTTTTGTCGAAAAATGGGAGGTTTTGGCGGCAATGGCAAAGATGGCGGAAGGGCAGTAGAGATTATCTCCCGAGTTTCAAAAGCGGCTTGCGGAACTCATAGAGGAAAAGGGTTGCAGCAAGCGAGAGTTTGCGCAGCAGGTCGGTGTGAGCAAGGACGTCATAATCAGGGGTACAATGTATGGAATTGTGCCCAGCTTGCAGTCGCTCATTAAGATTGCCGATTCGCTCAACCTGCCGCTCGAGTACCTGCTCGGCAAGAGCGACGATGCGCACTTCTATAAGTCGGAAACGGGCGTAACGTTCCATACCCGCATAGTTGAGCTTGCAAATGAAAAGGGAGTAAAGTATTCTGAGATAGCCCATAAAATGCCCTTTCCGAACAGCTATTTCTACGATTGGCAGAGGGAGAAGACTTTACCGTCATTGGAGTACTTACGCGCCATAGCCGAGTATTTCAAGGTTAGTATAGATTATCTCCTCGGCAGGACGGATGAAAGAGATTGAAATAAGCCCTCGGGCGGAGCAATGGTGCGCTACGGGGGCTTATTTAAATTACTTACAAGTTTGTGTCGTTAATATAAAATTTGACCGTTTTTTGTCAGCGGCAGGTGGAGTCGCCTGCAACAACGGCGGTGCTTATGTGAATAGTCCGCGTGGGGCAGTTTGGCATCTCAATGCGATTTATCAGCGTGCGTATGGTCTCACGCCCCATAAATTCCTTGTCTATTGAAAAGGTCGTTATCGAAGGCGCGGGGTTGTGCGCTTCGGGCACGTCGTCAAACCCTATCACGAGGGCGCTTTCGGGTATTGCCACGTTTAGTTCTTTGAGTGCGGTGCATACTATCCGGGCAACAAAGTCGTTGCAGCACACAAAACATTCGGGGCGGTATTTCAGTTGCAGAATTTTAGTCTTTACGGCGTTGACATCGCCATAGTTGAATCCTTCGTCGCTTAAAAGTATATCCTCGTATCTGCCGTGCGTGCCGCGACGCCTGATAATGGCGTTGAGCATGCCGAGGTACCTCTCGCGGAAGCTCATGCAGTGCATGCGGTCACCGACAAAGGTCAGGCGCGTTATGCCGTATTTTTTTATGAGGTGCAGTACGGCGGTGAATATAGTATGTCTGTCGTTGGCACAGATAATGTCATAATTGCCATTTATATTGTCGTAAGAGGCGGTAAAGTCGATAAAGCAGACGGGCTTGCCCAGCCCCAAAAGCCTCTCTATAAAGTCCTTGTCGAAGCACTCTATGGCGATTATGCCGTCGACGTCAAGCTCGGTTACGTAGTCGCTCAGTCCCCTGAAGGGCGTGCGGCTCTTATTATATACATATTGAAACAGTTCGCAGTTGTCCTCGTAGCACGAATTTTCTATTCCCTTTATCAGCGGCACAAAGTAATTCATGTTGTTGAGCGGCTTGCCTGAAATGAGTATAAATCTGTATTTTTTGCTCCCCCGCGCCGAAGGTGTGGAGTTCAGCGATTTATACCCCAGCTCTTTCGCCTTGCTGAACACAAGTTCCCTCGTCTTTTCCGGTACATATTGCCCGTTCAGCGCCTTGGACACGGTATTTCGCGATAAATTGAGCTGTTCCGCTATCTCCTTTATGGTTATTGCCTTTCTCATGCATCTTCCTCCGCAACCATTATACACTAAAAGTTGCCAAAAATCAATATCGTTTGTGCAAATGCTTAAAATTTTCCGCCATTGAATTGTGCAAATGCACAATAATTTATGCGCGTATTGACAGTAATATGTTATATAATTATTATTGAAACGTAAACACAAATTATGTTGATTTTTCACATAAAGCCAAGAGGTAGATGATTATGAAGGTAAAGGTATTTGCGGCATCGGTGCTGATTTTTGCGTTGCTCGGCATGACCGGTTGCAGCACGGAGGAGGCGCACGAACACGTTTGGGACAACGGAGTCGTCACCGAACAGCCCAGCTGCACGGAGGACGGCATAAAGATATACACCTGTACCGGGTGCAACCAGACCAGACAGGAGACAATAGCGGCGATGGGGCACGCCACTTCCGCCCCCGTGCGGGAGAATGTGTCGGCGGCCACTTGCACTGAAGGCGGCTCTTATGATGAAGTTGTCTATTGTCTCGTCTGCGACGCCGAAATATCGCGCGAGACAGTTGAAGTCACTGCCGCGGGGCATAAACCCGCAACTGCGGTGAGGGAGAACGAAGTCGAGGCCACATGCATAACTCCCGGCTCGTATGACGAGGTGGTCTACTGCTCTGTCTGCGATGAGGTGCTTGAAAGAACGACCGTAACCGGCGAGCTCGGCGACCACTCCTGGGACGAAGGCGAGGTCGAGGCGGAGCGTACGCTCAAGACCGACGGCAAAATAGTCTATACCTGCTCTGTCTGCCATGAAGAGAGGGAGGAGACCCTCCCCGCAGGCGCTTACTTTGCCGACGACTTTTCGTTGACTGATAGCGGTGCATGGCTATATGGCTATGTAAATTATAAATGGGAAGCGCCCGAAGATTTCACCTTCGTTGAGGCGACCTCCAACGGTACGGACGCATGGATTGCCGACGGCGTGGAGATCAAAGAGGGCTGGATAAACGCAGGCGCCATGACTACGATAGGATACACGGTTACAGAGGATATAAACGTAAACGTCAACCTTTCATTCACGGGCGGAACCGGGCTGACAAAACTTGCGCTGCGCGTGGGGATAAAGAACGGCGATGGCGCAATCTATTCCAACCCCTCGTACACCAACGGAAATACAATTTCGCTCAATCAGCGCTACGCGCTCAATGCTGGCGATACAATATATTTCATATTCTCCAACGAGGCGGGTGACGTGGAGGGGGCATATCCCAACGGCGATCTTTCAATTTCGCTCACACCCGTAAAGCCTGTGGCGCAGTTCTCCGAGGACTTCTTGTTGACGACAGGCGGAGCGTGGAAATATGGATATGTAAATTATCAGTGGGGCGCAAGCGAAAACTTTGAGTTTGTTGAGGCAACTTCCAACGGTACGGATGCGTGGACGGCCGACGGCGTTGAAATCAAGGCGGGCTGGATAAATGCCTCCGCAATGACCACAATAGCTTATACCGCAACAGAGGATATGACCGTCAATGTCAACCTTTTGTTTACGGGAGGAACAGAACAGACAAAACTTGCGCTGCGCGTCGGCATAAAGAACAGCGAAGGCGCGTTGTACTCAAATCCCACATTCCACGGGCCGAACAATAACACCACGTCGCTCAGCCAAAGTTATACGCTAAAAGCGGGCGACACGATATACTTCATATTCTCCAACGAGGCGTCCTCGGTGGAGGGGGCATATCCCAACGGTCAGCTTGAAATAACCTTGTCGTAGTAAATTATCGGAGCAGGAAAATGATGAAAACATTGAGTAAAATTAAAATTTTGGGCATTATCGCGGCAATCGTCCTGATTGTAGCGATAATCGCCAGTTCGGCTCCCTTGTTTGCGCTGGCAGACGAACAGTCTGACGTCGTGTTCGACGAGGACAGCATAATAAAGGTTGTAAACGTCACGGACGGCAGCTACCGCCTTGAGGACGACGAGTACAGCATAGTGAACGGCGAACTTGTAATAGACGGCAGCTATCTGTACACGCTCGAGGGCAACACAACTTATACCTTCCGCGTGGTGACGGCGGACGGCGACTACGATGTGTCGGTCGCCACAGGTTTCACGGCACCCACTCTCACGGCGGATGCCGAAAGCTTTACGCGCGGCGACGTCATTTCGTTCATGCTCAGCGAAAACGTCGTCATCTACGGCGCCGAGCTGGACGGCAGCCCCGTGGAGTATACCCGCGAAGGCAACAGGGTTATTCTTTCGTCCGACGCCTTCACCCAGATGACGGCGGGCGAACACACGGTAAAGCTGTTCACTTCCAAGGGCAGACCGTCTTTAAGGTTTACTTTAGAGGGGGTGCAGGACGACATCTGGCAGGAGATAGTGCCCATCAATTACACTTGGTTTATAATCGATATGGCTATCTTCGGCAGTGCTATTTTAGCTTATATAATCTTCGTGGTTATAAAAAAAGTACAAAAAAGGCGCATAAAGGCGCAATAAAAAGGGGGGGAATGGCTATGCAGAACGTGACAGGCGAAGCGGCATTGCAGAACGAAGAGACCCAAAGGCTCATAGACGAGGCGTATGAGCAGATGGACGGCAATTCCGATAGCAAAAAAGACAAAAAACATCCCAAATGGGAGCAGTGGAAGGCAAACTTCAAGCGCCACTGGTGGATACTTTTATTTATCCTCCCCGCGCTGATATACGTTATAATCTTCTGTTATCTGCCCATGTACGGCATACTCGTCGCCTTCCAGGACTATATGCCCGGCGACTCGGTGGTAGGCCCGGATACAATCTGGGTAGGGTGGCAGAATTTTGAAACCTTCTTTTCAAATCCCAACTTCCTCGATTACTTCTTCAACACGTTTTTACTCTGCGTGTTCGGCTTTTTAGTAGGCTTCCCGCTGCCCATAATTGTGGCGCTGCTACTCAATTCGCTGCGCTCCAAAAAGGCAAAGAAGGGCCTGCAGATACTCTACTATGCGCCCCACTTCATATCGCTGGTCGTCATGGTCGGTATGCTCAAGCTGATATTCGGTTCGGACGGACTTTTGGACCAGCTCAGCATAAAGCTCGGCGGCGACGTAAACGGTCTGCAACTCTTTTTAAAGCCCGAAGCCTTCCGTCCCTTATTCATCTTCTCGGGCAACTGGCAGGACTTCGGCTGGTCGGCTATAATTTACCTCGCCGCGCTCTCGGGCGTCGACCCCTCGCTGCACGAGGCGGCAAAGATGGACGGCGCTTCCCGCTTCCGCAGGATATTCAGCGTAGATTTGCCCGCAATTCTCCCCACGATAATCATGATGATGATTCTCTCCGTGGGCAACCTTATGAACTGCGGTTATGAAAAGGTACTGCTTATGCAGACGGGCGGCAACCTCGAAACGAGTGAAATTCTCTCAACCTATGTATATACGTTCGGTCTGATGGGCGGTCAGTACGGCGTAGGTACTGCGGCAGGCCTGTTCAACTCGGTAATTAACGTAATTCTGCTGGTAATCGCTAACTTCACTTCCAAAAAAGTGGCGCACAGCAGCATGTGGTGATAATATGGAAAAGCAACAGTTAAGAACGCTCAAAAGAACAAGATAAAGGAGAGCAAGACAGACTACGTCTACTATGTCATCTGCGCCATCATCCTCGCTCTGCTCGCAATCATAATCATATATCCGCTCTACTATATAGTCATAGCCTCCATATCCGACCCTGACGCCGTAATGACGGGCGACGTGTGGCTGTACCCCATAAAGGTTACTTTCTCGGGCTATGCGGCGCTGTTTGAGCGCGAGGACATCTGGCGCGGCTACTTCTTCACGCTCCTGTACACCATACTCGGCACGGCATTCAATATCGTGCTGACTATTCCTGCGGGCTGGGCGCTCTCAAGGCAGTATCTTCCCTTCCGCAAGCTCATCATGGTGCTCCTCATCATCACCATGTTCTTCGGCGGCGGCCTCGTGCCCTACATCATCATCTGCCGCGCGCTGGGACTCTACCAGAATCCTTTAATTCTCATAATAGGCGGCGGCGTCAGCGTTTACAACGTATTCATGTGCAAGTCGTTCTTCGAATCCAACGTTCCCAAGGAAGTTCTGGAGGCGGGAATGATAGACGGCGCGGGCGAGGTGCGCACCTTCTTCGATCTGGTGCTTCCCATCTCCAAGTCGATAATCTCGGTAATGATTCTCTTCTACGCCGTGGGACACTGGAACAACTATATCGACGCCTACATCTTCAATATAGACAGCCAGTTCTATCCCCTGCAGACCGTTTTAAACGGACTGCTCGACCAGACGAGCGGCGGCGAGGGCGACGTAATACTCGAACAGATGCGCGCCGCTACGCAGATCAAATTTACTTCGATTATAATAGCCACGGTACCCATACTCGTGCTCTATCCCATGATAGAAAAGCACTTCGGTCAGGGCGTGCTCGTGGGTTCATTCAAATAAGTGTGAGGGGTGAAAATGAAACTTAAAAAATTACTTCCTGTAGTGTTTGCCGGCGCAATAGCCGCCGTATCTGTCGCATCTCTCACAGCCTGCAGGTTTGTCGACGATGAGGACTATTACGACTACACCATTCTCGCCGTAAAGGAGGAGACGGTAAAGGACTACAACACCATGCCCGTGTTTGAAGAGCTTGAACGCGTTACGGGCAAGGAGGTGCTGTGGACATTCAACACCTCCACGCAGTACTCCAACAACAACGACCCCGTCAGCATAAGGGGCATAGACGCAATATATCACGCGGGCTTTTCAGATTTAAGGCTGTACAACTACGGCAGGCGCAACAGGATTGTGGCGATAGACCAATATCTCGACAGTATGCCCAATTTTTCCGCTATTTTAGAGGCCAGACCTGACATAGCCGAGGCGATAAAATCGCCCGACGGACACATCTATTCCCTCCCGAGGGTGGAGGAGATGGGGCTCAAAGCCTACCCCAACATATTGTTCCTCAACAAGGCATGGGTGGAAAAGCTCATCGACGGCGGCAATATGCCCTCGGAGGTCAGCCTTGAAAAGGAGGAGCTCGTCGACGGCTTAAAGCTTACCCGCAACCAGTTCAAGGCCATTTTGCAGAAGTTCAACGACCTCGACATGGACGGCGATGGCACGACCACAAACGAAATACCTCTGTCCTTCGTCAGCGGCAACTGGCAGGGCAACGAGTCCGATTTGATAGCATCCTTCGGCGTTCCCGAAAATACCCAGCACAAGACGATAGTCAACGGCGAAGTGGTCTTCACCGTAGAGGACGAAAACTGGTATAACGCCGTCGTCGAACTCAACGACTGGTATAACCGCGGCCTCATCCGCTCGTCGGCATTCACGCAGACGCAGGACGAATTCCTCGCCCGCGGTCAGGACGGCAGGTACGGCTCATTCTACTGGTGGGAGAAGGAGACGGTCGTTGCCTCTTATCTTCGCGACGACTATATAATGCTCCAGCCCCTCGTCGACGACGAGACGGGCAGGCAGTATGTGGGCGTCAGCAACGAACTCGAAATCGAAAAGGGCGAGTGCGTAATACTCTCCTCGTGCTCGGACATAGAGGGACTGCTTTCGTACTTCGATAAATTCTTCGAGCCCGACTATTCGGCTCAGCTCAACTACGGCTCGATAGAGTCGGGCGCCTTCCTCGACGAAAAGGTGGACGGCAAACTCATTCCCAACGACGACCACGGCAACCAGAGCGCCGACGACTTCCGCATGAAGAACGCGCCCTACGGCGTCGTGTACCTCACGCAGGAGACGTGGGACAACTACGTTGAAATGGAACCCCGCGCAAAGTTGCGCCTCGAGCGCCTCAATACCTGGGTAAAACCCTACACATACGAGGGCGCGACGTCCATTCCCAACCTCAACTACACGGTTGACCAGCTCAATACCCTCAACAGATACGAAGCCTCGCTCGCCAACAACATAACGGCGTGGATGGTCAACAGAATCACATCAACCAGCCCTCCCACGGTCAGCGACTGGCAAAACTTTTTAAGTACCAACCGTCAGTCGATAGACACCGTCAAGTCCATCAACCAGGAGGCGTACGACAATTATCTTGAAGCAATAGAGCAGGAGACGGCATGAAGGGACTGAATGTCTTCGGCGAATATGCCTTTGAATTTCTTGTCATAACCATACTCATGGGCCTTTCGGCGGTTCTCATACTGCCGTTTGTGCCCATGCTCGTGGGTGTAACGGGCTTTTTCTCCCGTCCCATGGGCGAAAGGCGGTTCAAGGACATATTCACCACCATTCGCGGCAATGTAAGGCTGATTATCATTTACACTATATTTCAGCTCGTCATACTCGTCTTTCCCGTACTCAACATTTACTTTTTCAACACCCACCCGCAGAATATAAACGGCTTTGTGCTGGCGGTCAGCTGCATAGCTTTGGTGGTGTGCGTCATATATCTCGTTACGGCGCCCACCATAATCGTCAACATGAACGTCACATTCTTCCAGCTGCTCCGCAACGGTTTCATGCTCCTCTTCGGGGGACTGCTGCGCAGCATATTGGGCGCGGCGTGCTTTGCCGGTGTTGTGGCTTTGATTTTATATTATCCGTATGTACTCATCTTCACGCTCTACGCCGTGCCTTTGGCTGTTTCGTACCTCATGCGCGAAAATTTATATGTGCTCAAGGCAAAGATGCTGAACACTTCGGTGTACGAGCTCAAAAGGCAGCAGCGCAGCGACGATTACCTCGATGAGTACGGCAATATCAACAGAAATAAAACGGAGAACGA